>RFTR01000004.1 GCA_009923345.1 Betaproteobacteria bacterium | reverse complement strand
TGTGTGCGGTAGCACGCCCCCATTTGGCCAACCCCGCTTGGACCTTGACAGAGGCAGCGCGTATTGGTTACCAAGCCATGCCATGGCCCAAACCCTATATATCTGGCAAACGACAGCTAGAAACTAGTTTTGAGCGTGCTGCCGTTCAGGCTGCGATCGCCACTCCAATCAGCAAATAGCTATGCCCAATAACACTCCCTTCCTCCAACAACGCCATGCTGTTGTCACGGGCGCCTCACGCGGCATCGGTGCGGCCATTGCACGCGCACTTACGTTTGCTGGTGCACACCTCACCTTGATCGGCAGGTCACGTGATAGCTTAGAAATTATTGCTGCAGAACTACGAGGTTTGACGCGCGTTCATACTGAAGTTGTTGATATCACCGACAACACAGCGGTCAACTTGGCCATGCAAGCTGCCGAACAAGCGCTAGGTCCCATAAACATCTTGGTCAATAACGCTGGACAAGCCATCAGTCAGCCTTTCGACAAAACAGACTTGGCGATGTGGCAAACCATGATCACAACCAACCTCACTGGCACCTACAGTTGCACGCATGCAGCATTGCCGTCTATGTTGAAAGCGGCATCCAGCGGTACGCCTGGGCGTATCATTCATGTGGCTAGCACAGCAGGCCTACAAGGTTATGCTTATGTATCCGCCTACACCGCTGCCAAGCATGGCGTTATCGGTCTGACTCGCGCTTTGGCACTTGAGCTTGCGCGCAAAAACATTACCGTGAATGCCATTTGCCCAGGCTTTACCGACACAGATATGGTGCGATCGGCTATTGAAAATATCGTAGCCAAGACTGGTAAAACTGCGACGCAAGCGCGCGAGGCTCTAGCAGATCGAAACCCACAAAAACAATTGGTACAACCAGAAGAAATCGCCCAAACTGTTTTGTGGCTATGCGGTCCAGGAAGTGCTGCCATCAATGGGCAAGCCATCGCTATCGACGGCGGGGAGTTAGCGGGATGAATACGGTGACCGAGACCCAAGACCAAGAGCTACGTGCACACAAAGACCACCACGCCTCGCTGCGCTTATGGCTTCGTTTGCTCTCATGCACAACGCTCATCGAAGAGACTATTCGACAAAAATTACGCGAGAAATTTGACATCACACTATCGCGCTTTGACTTGATGGCGCAACTAGAACGTCACCGTGAAGGCCTGACGATGGGCGAGTTATCACGCCGCATGATGGTCAGTGGGGGAAATATCACCGTGATCGTGGACCAATTAGAAAAAGAACAATTGGTGCAACGTAAAGTAGCGTCCACCGACCGTCGATCGTTTCGGGTGCTACTCACCGCATCAGGCCGTAAATCATTCGCCCGCATGGCTGTTGCCCACGAACAATGGGTGATCGATCTTTTCAGCGGATTGGATGAACTTGACCGAGAACAACTCAACGATTTATTAGGGCATCTCAAAACTGACATACATAGGCATCACACAACACCATCGCGCAAGGAGTCAACATGAGTCAGCGATATTTACCTGGTGAACCTCACCAACTGCCTCGACACAACCACGAGTTGGCCAACTACAAAGGTGAATTTGTTTTGTATGGATTCAAAGAGGGAGTGGCAACTATTTCTTTGAATCGACCTGAACGAAAAAATCCTTTGTCTTTTGAATCGTATGCCGAACTTCGCGATTTATTTCGTGCCATGAATTACGCCCAAGATGTACATGCCATTGTGATCACAGGCGCTGGACAAAACTTTTGTTCTGGCGGAGATGTCAATGAAATCATTGGTCCTCTCACCAAATTAGATATGCCTGGTCTCTTGAGCTTTACTCGTATGACAGGTGATGTCATCAAAGCTATGCGCGCCTGCCCCCAACCAATCGTGGCTGCTATCGACGGTATTTGCGCCGGTGCCGGAGCTTTGTTAGCTTTAGCCTCTGATCTGCGCTACGGCACGGAACGCAGTAAAACATATTTCTTGTTCAACAAAGTAGGCTTGGCCGGTTGCGATATGGGTGCCTGCGCTTTGTTGCCGCGTGTGATTGGTCAAGGACGCGCCTCTGAGTTGCTTTATTCCGGACGCGGGTTGCCCGGCGCAGAGGCCGAACGCTGGGGTTTTTACAACCGTCTGTGCACACCTGAAGAAGTCCTGGCACAAGCTCAAGCCATGGCATATGAACTGGCCACTGGGCCTACCTTTGCCAACGGTATGACAAAAAAAATGTTGCAACAAGAATGGAATATGGGCGTGGATGAAGCCATAGAAGCCGAGGCACAAGCACAAGCGATCTGCATGATGACGAATGATTTCCATCGGGCTTATCACGCATTTGTTGCTAAACAAAAACCTATATTTGAAGGGGATTGAGGTGAGCTTGCATCGCCAAATGGACTGGCCCTTTTTTGAAGCGTCCCACCGCCAACTCAAACAGGACTTGGTTGCATGGGCCTCAACGCACATCCATCCGAACCACACTGATGAATCGAATGTGGACGCACAATGCCAAACCTTAGTGCTCCAACTCGGACAAGCAGGCTGGTTGCGCCATGCGATTGCGGGCAAAGCCTATGGTGCTGTTAACGACAGTGTCGATACCCGGAGCATATGTTTGTTACGCGAAGAACTCGCTTGGCACCATGGGTTAGCGGACTTTGCATTTGCCATGCAAGGCTTAGGCTCTGGAGCCATTAGCTTGTTTGGTTCTGAATTACAAAAGCAGCACTACCTTCCCCGCGTGGCACAAGGCAGCGCGATTGCGGCTTTTGCATTAAGTGAGCCGCAAGCAGGCTCCGATGTAGCAGCGATGCGCTGCAGTGCCACACGCGAAGGCGATGACTACATCTTGAATGGCGAAAAGACCTGGATTTCAAACGGCGGCATAGCTGACTTTTATGTCGTGTTTGCGCGCACCGATGACGCCCCGGGCGCCAAAGGCATCAGTGCGTTCATTGTGGATGCCAACAGCACGGGTTTAGATATCGCCGAACGGATTGAAGTAATCGCGCCCCATCCCCTAGCCCGCTTGCGTTTTGTCAACACGCGTATTTCAGCGACACAACGCATTGGCGATAGTGGCGGTGGCTTTAAAGTGGCGATGGCAACCCTCGATGTGTTTCGCACTTCGGTCGCAGCCGCTGCTTTGGGCTTTGCTGGAAGAGCTCTACACGAATCACTATCTTGGGTTAAACAGCGCCAAATGTTTGGTCAAGCCTTGGCTGATTTTCAAATCACACAAACCAAATTGGCTGATATGGCCACCCTTCTTGATGCGGCACGTTTGCTCACCTATCGCGCCGCATGGTTGCGTGATCAAGGCCAACGCATTACCCAAGAAGCGGCGATGGCAAAATTAACCGCCACTGAAAACGCTCAGAAAATCATCGACATGGCAGTGCAATTGCATGGCGGCATGGGCGTAAAGAAGGGTTGCATGGTTGAATCGCTTTACCGCGAAATTCGTGCACTTCGTATCTATGAAGGTGCGACCGAGGTGCAGCAACTCATCATCGGACGTGAATTACTCAAAGCGAATTGAGTTTCAATATGGCATCACACACTCTACTTCCCTCTTCGCATACTGATACATTTGTTCGTACACAACTACCTCCATTTGCGCAGTGGCCAGAGTTCAATTTTGACCGACCAGAACTCACGTATCCCGAATGTCTGAATGTCACTTCAGATTTAGTCGACGTACACATCGCGCAAGGTTATGGGGCTAGACCTGCTTTGCACGGGTATAACGGCACGGTACCAATGAGCTGGAGTTACGCCGAACTTCAACAGCATGTGGATCGGATTGCCCATGTATTGACGCAAGACATGGCTTTAGTTGCTGGCAACCGTTTGCTCTTGCGCGGTGGCAACACGCCCATGATGGCTGCTTGTTTTTTAGCGGGATTGAAAGCGGGCTTAGTGATGGTACCCACTATGCCTTTGTTACGCGCAGCAGAGTTGTCTCAGGTGATTCGCAAAGCCAATATCACAGCGGCGCTATGCATGTCCCACTTGGCGGAAGAGTTGAACCATTGCATCGACCCCGCTCATCCGCACCATGCACCAACACTAAAACAGGTTTTGCACTTTGGTCTCGCCGATGGCACCGGCTTAGAAGCCTTAATGCACTCGCACACACATCCTTTTCAGGCGCATCCCACTTCGCGTGACGATGCTTGCTTGATTGCCTTTACAAGCGGCACCACCGGCAGCCCCAAGGGAACGGTGCACTTTCACCGCGATGTGATGGCCATGTGTGATTTATTCCCTCGCTACATTCTTCATATGACGCCAAACGATGTGGTGTGCGGTACGCCACCCATTGCCTTCACGTTTGGACTGGGTGGCTTGCTGACATTCCCTTTGCGCTACGGCGCTTCTACAGTTTTATTAGAAAAACATACGCCCGAAACCTTGCTCAATACGATAGCCAGCTATCGCGCCACACAATGCTTCACAGCGCCTACGTTTTATCGTCAAATGGCCTTGCTCGCTGATGATTTTGATCTGAGCAGCCTGCGCCACCCCGTATCTGCGGGCGAGGCCTTGCCCGATGCAACACGACAACTGTGGAAAGAAAAAACGGGTATTGAAATCACCGATGGCATTGGTGGTACTGAAATGATTCATATCTACATCTCTAGTGCGGGTAAGCAGGTCCGCTCAGGTAGTATTGGTCAGGTAGTTCCTGGTTACACCGCGCGCATCGTAGATGACAACATGCAACCGGTGCCTCCAGGCACACCCGGCCGCTTGGCAGTGCGTGGTCCCACAGGGTGTCGATATTTAGATGACGCACGACAAAGCAACTATGTCAATGAAGGCTGGAATTTACCAGGTGACACGTTTTCGATGGATGAAGATGGTTACTTTTATTACGTGGCACGCAATGACGACATGATCATCTCTGCGGGTTATAACATTGCAGGCCCTGAAGTAGAAAGCGCGTTACTAAAACACCCTGCGGTAGTTGAATGTGGCGTCGTGGGTGTTCCTGATGCCGAACGTGGGCAAGTCGTGATGGCCTTCGTTGTGCTCAAGCCTGAATACAGCGCAGACGCTGAGATGGTCGAAAACTTACAAAATTTCGTGAAGCAAAGCATTGCACCCTTCAAATATCCTAGACGAATTCAATTCATACCAGCGCTGCCGCGTACAGAAACTGGCAAGGTACAACGCTTTCGTCTACGTCAACTAGCTACCTAAAAAACAGAAAGACACCTATGTGGAGAGTTTTACAACCAGAGGGATGGCTCGAACCCAGAGGCTATGCCAACGGAATTGAAGCCAGAGGGCGACAAATTTATGTCGCTGGCATGATCGGTTGGAATCGACAAGCCCAGTTTGAATCCGACGACTTTGTCGCGCAATGCAAGCAAGCGTTACAAAATATCGTGGACACCCTAGCTTGCGCTCATGCAGGCCCAGAACACATCGTTCGTTTAACTTGGTATATCAAGAATAAAAAAGAATATCTCGCCAGAGCACGCGAATTGGGGCTGGCTTATCAGCAAGTCATCGGTCGCCATTACCCCGTGATGGCCTTGGTACAAGTGGCCGATTTGCTGGAAGATCGCGCCCTAGTGGAAATTGAAGCCACTGCCGTGATACCTGACTAAAGCCTCGTTTTTTAATACTTGCCAGCGTGCTTTTTGAAGTGTTCAATCAGGGCATTCGCTTCAACTGAAGACTCCGCGTTGACAGGCATAAGAGCAACAATTTCACGCTCGACCACAGGCCTCACTAGGGCTACGGTGGCAATAGACAAAGCTTGCGCCGCTGCCTTTGCACGTGAAATGGCATAAGAAGGCAAGATCGACACACCCTCGCCCTCCGACACTAACCCCAATGCCGTCGCTACTTGTGAGACTTCATATGCCGGTTGTAGATGCTTGCTCCACTTGAAGATAGTTTTGTCCACCAGCGAGCGTAAACCACTGCCATGGCGCATCAAGATCAGTGGTTCATCCACCAAACTCTGCCAAGAGACCTCGCGTTCTTGAGCCAGCGGATGATCAATATGACAAGCCAACATCAATTTGTCGACATACAACAAGTGCGCTGACAAATCGGTCACATCGCTGTTAGCAGTGCAAACCGCCATGTCAACATCACCACGACGCACTAGATCTGATAACGAATCGACGGGTGCATCCATCAGCACCACAGTGACCTGAGGGTGTTGGGAACGAAAACTGGCAATTACCTTGGGAAACAGAGCGCTAGCAAGCAGTGGTGACGCAGCAACTCGCAACTGCGCGGCTTTCATACGTTGCGACTGCTGAAGACTAGCAATACCGCTATCTAGCTGCTGGAAGACCAGCTCTACCGTAGGCAAAAATTGCTTGCCTGCATCGGTCAACACTACACGTCGGGTGGTGCGCTCGAACAAACGCATACCCAAATCGTCTTCCATACCCCGGACCAACATTGACAAGGCCGAGGGGGTCAGGTGCAGCCGAGTGGCTGCGCGCGTCATGCTGGATTCTTGGGCCACTGCTAAGAAAGCTCGCAGTTGACGAAGGCTCAGGTGAGAGGTGGCGAGTTTGAAAGGCATAGCCCAAGTTTATGCGGCTCAGAAACAACTGCGATTAAACAGTTGCGCTAAATGATTGTTCAATTTTTATCATTTGGCCCAAGACCCATTGTTTGCCAACAATAGACGCTTGATGACTGACATCCCCACAACTTCGACATTGCGCCGTGAAGACGCAGCTTTGCTGCGCGGTGAGGCGCGCTTTGGTCAAGACCTGAAACTGCCCCACTCCCTCCATCTAGCCTTTGTACGAAGCCCTCAAGCGCATGCACACATTGTGCAGATCGATACAGCCGAAGCACTAAAAATGCCCGGGGTACATGCCGTTTTGACCGCCACAGATTTAGGTCAGCACTGGTTGCCCGATATCAACCCCCTACTTCCCTTGCAACACGATGTTCGCTTTGAGCTACTCGCACAAGACACCTTATCCTACGTAGGGCAAGTGGTGGCTGTGGTCATTGCCCAGAACGCGCAACTGGCTAGCCGCGCTGCGGAGCTGGTGCAATTGTCTTTGCGCCCACTGCCCGTCGCTAGCGACTTTGACGCGCAAAGCCGCGTCACCACCCAAATACAGCACCACCATGGCGAACTGCCGCAAAACGCGCCTTCCGCCAGCATAAGTTTGGACGTGCCTCGCCTGTCAGCCATGCCTATGGAGCCACGCGCCTGCAGCGCAACTTGGCATGACGATACGCAGAGCATCACACTGTGGGTAGCGACACAAACTCCGTCAAGAGCGCAAGCCGATGCCGCCAATGTGTTGGGCATTGACGTGGGGCAGGTACATGTGATCTGCCCCAACGTGGGTGGTGCATTTGGCGCACGTGCCTCAGTGAGTCCAGAAGACCTCTTGGTAGCTTTGACTGCTCGCTATATGAGAACCACCGTGCGCTGGGCTTCCTCGCGCTCCGAAGATTTTCTGGGTGGTGTGCAAGGTCGAGGGGCACGAATAGATGGAGAACTCTGGATAAACGCGCAAGGCCGCCTGCAAGGGCTCTCAGCCAAATTGCATTTCACCTTAGGGGCTTGGTTGCCCTATTCAGGTGTTGTGCCCTTGCGCAATGCCGCGCGTATTTTGCCTGGTCCCTACGATTTGCATCATTTAAAAATTGACGGTATCGCAACTCGCGCAAACACAGCGCCAGTAAATATTTATCGAGGCGCAGGGCGTCCTGAAGCAGCGTTGCTGATGGAAACCTTAATGGATATGGCGGCGCGCCAACATGGCATTGATCCAGTTGACCTACGTATGAAAAATTTAATTTCAGCGCAAGATATGCCTTATACAACAGCTAACGGCGAAGTGCTGGATTCGGGTGACTATGCCCAAGCGCTGAGACAAGCCTGCGATCACTTTGGCTACACACATGAGCGCACAGAACAAAACAAACGTCGCGACCGAGGTGAATGGGTCGGCATTGGTGTAGCGATGTACATCGAGCCTTGCGGCCAAGGCTGGGAATCCGCACGCGTCACGCTATCAAGCAATGGACGCGTGACGGTCGCCAGTGGCTCGCCCGCTCAAGGCCAAGGACACATCACGACTTACGCACGTATTGCTGCAGAATGTTTAGGATGCGATGAGAGCCAAGTCGATGTCTTAATGGGGGATACGCAAACTTGCCCCATAGGAATTGGGTCTCTCGCAAGTCGTAGTACCGCCATCGCCGGCAGCGCGATCATTCAAGCATGTACTCGTGCTCGCGAACAAGAGCGCCTCGGCGTCAATTACCCCATCACCGTCGAGGAGCGCTTCACCGCCAAAGAAGCCTGGAGCTTCGGTTGCGTGGTGGTGCGCTTAAGCATTGATGCAGACACAGGTAAACCCACCATCGAGCGCGTGATATGGGTTGACGATGCTGGCCATATCGTGCACCCGAAGCTTGCAAATGGTCAGCTTATCGGTGGTGCGGCCCAAGGCCTTGGTCAGGCCCTGATGGAGCAACTCATTTATGACGAGCAGGGCCAACTGGTCACGGGTTCTCTGATGGATTACGCCATCCCCCGCGCCAGCGATATGCCCGAAATAGACATCTTGTCGATGCACACACCCAGTCCATTCAACTTACTGGGCGCCAAAGGGGTTGGAGAGGCTGGGTGTATCGGAATTCCAGCCGCCTTGATGAATGCCGCGCGAGACGCCCTGTCTCCGATTGGTGAGACCACGCTTCAATTTCCACTCACTTCAGAGCAACTCTGGCGTGTCATGCAAATAAATCAACAATAGGAAAAATCATGAAATATAAAAAATCCGACGCTAAGGAATACGCACGCGAACACATGGTGGGTGTATGGGCCGCCAGTCTTACGCCCTTTGATGCATCGCTCAAACTAGACGAAAAAGCTTACCGTGACAACTTAAATCACTGGATTAACACTCTGAATCTGGGTGGGTTGTTTATTGCGGGAAAGCAAGCTGAGTTTTTCTCGATGGGTTTGGCTGAACGAAAACGGTTGATGGAGTTGTCAGTCGAAGTGGCAAACGAAGCTGGCAACCGCAACGGAAAAGGTCATTGCGGCATCGTCACTTCTTGCTCTGACACCAATTTGGATGTGGTGCTAGATTTAGCGCAACATTCACAAAACATTGGCGCGGACTTTGTGATCGTGCACAGCCCTGTGCTGCACTTTGGCGCGGACACCGATGAAACTATTTACGAGTACTACCGCTACTTATCTGAAAAAATTGACATTGGATTGGCCATGTGGAATCACCCCGATTGCGGCTATGTAATGAGCCCCGAACTCTGCGCCCGCATTGCCGACTTACCCAACGTAGTGGCCATCAAATACAGCACAGATCGAGATAAGTACAAACGCCTCACCGAGATGGTGGGTCATAAAATTCATGTAAGTAACCCCGATGAGCATGATTGGTTAGAAAACGTCATCGAGCTGGGTTGGAAGCTTTACCTCTGCTCAACGCCGCCCTTCTTGCTTCAGACGGCCGCAGATCAGCGTATGAATGAGTACACCCAACTGGCTTTTGCAGGTAAGTATGACGAAGCGCGCCGCGTACGCGACAGCATGAATCCTTTGCGTGAAGCCTTCAAACACTCTAAGCCCAAAGGTAAACCGCAAGCACATGCCAAGTATTGGCAAGAGCTTCTTGGTCAGCATGGCGGACCTGTGCGCCGGCCATTGTTGCAACTCACCGAAGCAGAACGAGAGGCAACACAAAAGGCCTTTGCATCTTCAGGTCTCAAACTGAAATAAGTTTCGTGGAAACCGTCCCCATCAGCCTGCAACTCAATCATCGGGCCATCACCCTCGAGATAGCGCCATCTTTGTTGTTGATCGATATGTTGCGCGAGGAATGCCAACTGACCGGAACACACCAGGGATGTGACACGGCGCAATGCGGGGCCTGCACGGTGTTGGTCGATGGACGGGCCATCAAATCCTGCAACCGCTTGGCACTTCAGTGCACCAACCAATCTGTTTTGACGATTGAAGGCGTGGCACCAAATACCCATGAACTTCATGTCATGCAGCAATGCTTCAGCCAGCACCAAGCTTTGCAGTGTGGCTTTTGCACCCCAGGGTTTGTCATGCGCGCTCTAGCCATGGTGCACGAGGATGTGCCGGCAACACCGCACGCGGTACGCGAAGCCTTGTCTGGAAACCTCTGCCGCTGCACGGGCTATGAGGGTATCGTTAAAGCTATATGCGAGGGCCTTGAGCAGTTGAGGCGTGTCGAAGGATGAATACAGTCGCCTACCTTCGCCCTCGTTCGATCGCTGAGGTCTCTGAGTGCTTAACATCGTTACCAGAAGCAAGGTTGCTGGCGGGCGGACAAAGTCTGATAGCGGCATGGCGTCTAAGACTTTGCGAACCAACACATTTTGTAGATCTGCAAGATGTCCCTGACTTGAAGGATATTCGACTTGAAGGTGACGCTTTGTGGATTGGTGCGATGTGCACACATGCGCAGATTGCAGAAAGTCCACTCATCCAGACACAGTACCCCATGCTCAGTGCGTTGGCGCAAGGGATCGCCGATGCACAAATCCGCAACGTTGGCACCATCGGTGGTGCCTTGGCCAACAACGACCCTGCAGCGTGCTGGCCCGCCGGAGTCCTAGCAATGCATGCCGATATCGTGAGCAATCGAAGAGTGATCAACGCAGATGCATTTTTTCAAGGTTTCTTCAACACAGCCTTGAAAGAGGGTGAATGGATTCTGGGTTTGCGCTTCTCTCGCATAGCGTGGGCAACGTATTTGAAGTTCGAACAAGTGGCTTCGCGATTTGCTTTAGTCGGTGTGGCGGTGGTACGTGCGACAAATGGGCAAGTGCGGGTGGCGGTCACTGGCTTAGGACAAGGTGTAACGCGCTGGCATGCTGCTGAAATCAATCTCACTTCAGCTTGGCATGTGCACTCATTGAACAGGCTGGAATTTGAATCCGACAAAGTGTTATCGGATATCCATGCCAGTGCAAAGTACCGGGCCCATTTGGTCGCTGTGTTGTGTCGACGTGCAGTCGCAGCGAACACAGGGGAGTCTGCCGCCATGCAAAGACAACCATTGATAACACCCTCAGATAATGGTTCGAACGTTTTTTGAAAGGTAATTTGCAATGACCTCGACAATCTCTGGACCAACTCCCGATCACTACAGTCAGCCTTTGAACTTTGACCATTGGGTTCGCTCTAATACGCATTTGCTCAAACCCCCCGTGGGTAACCAACAGATCTGGAAAAACTCAGATCTTATTTGTACCGTTGTCGGAGGTCCGAATCAACGCACCGACTTTCACGTTGACCCTTATGAGGAGTATTTCCACCAGTTCAAAGGCAACGCCTCATTACTTATTGCAGACCGCGGAAAGATTGAAAGGGTGCACTTGCGTGAAGGTGATATTTTTCTATTGCCAGCGTTTGTACGTCACTCGCCTCAGCGTCCTGAAGCTGGCAGCTTATGCACCGTGATTGAGCGAAGCAGGCCTATTGGCGTGATGGATGCCTTTGAGTGGTATTGCGCACAATGTGGCGGGTTGGTGGCTCGTCGCGAACTGCAGTTGCAAAGCATTGTGGAGGATCTGCCCAAGGCTTTTTCATCTTTCTATGACACCACCGAGGCAGAACGCAAGTGTTCGCACTGTGGAACGGTTCATGCAGGACGTGATTGGGCAGCTTGGCTTCAACTTTGTGGCCAAAGTTTCGTGGAAACCCTAATACCATAATTTATTTCAAGATTAAAATTAATTTTGCTTTTCTCCTTCAAACAAAGGTCTCCCATGATGAAACTACCGGTCAAGTCTTTTTCCCTAGTTTGTGCACTCACACTCACCAGTGTGATCAGTTACGCACAACAACCTCTAAAGATTGGTTTTTTGGGCACGCTTTCTGGCCCCGCTGGTGCGCTGGGCCAAGACCAATACGATGCCTTCATGCTTGGCATCGAACACCTAGATGGCAAGCTGGGTAACAGCACCGTTCAAGTACTCAAAGAAGACGATCAACTCAAGCCTGACTTAGGTGTTGAGTTGGTCAAGAAATTGATTGAGAAAGAAAAAGTTAGCATCATCACCGGCGTAACTTTTTCCAATGTGATGATGGCGGTGCACAAGCCCATCACCGATGCTGGCGTATTCTTGATTGGTTCCAACGCTGGCCCTTCGCCCATTACTGGCAAGGGATGCAGTCCCATGTATTTTTCAACCTCCTGGAACAACGACTCACTGCATGAGTCTATGGGCGTTTACGCACGCGAGCAAAACTACAAGCGCGTTTACCTGATGGCGCCCAACTACCAAGCAGGCAAAGATGCTTTGGCAGGTTTTAAGGCCCAATACAAGGGGGCTGCGATCGACGAGATTTACACCCAAGTAAACCAACCTGATTACTCTGCCGAAATCGCACAAATGCAGGCAGCCAAGCCTGATGCGGTATATGTGTTTTATCCAGGTGGTATGGGTGTTAATTTTGTCAAGCAATACCAACAAGCCGGCTTGCTTGGAAAACTGCCTCTATTGTCAGCGTCTACGGTAGACGGTACAACACTACCTGCACTCAAAGATATAGCCTTAGGTGTAATAACAAGCTCACCCTACAGCCCTGATATCGACAACCCACAAAACAAAAAATTTGTCGACGACTTCCGCAAAAAGTACAACCGTGTTCCATCGCTTTACGCTGCACAAAGCTATGACGCAGCCATGCTGCTGAACTCAGCATTGCTCAAGACGCAAGGCAAAGTGGATCGCGAACCGTTCCGCGCCGCTTTGAAGCAAGCCAACTTCAAGTCGGTGGCCGGGCCCTTCAAGTTCAACAACAACCAGTTCCCTATTCGTAACTTCTACCGTGTTGACGTGGCCAAAGACAGCAGTGGCCAAGCAGCTTTGGTAAACAAAGGCGTGGTACTCAAAGACCACGCCGACGCTTATGCCAGCCAGTGCGCCATGAACTAATGAGTGTTTTGAAAGCGATAGGACCTGTGACGCGCCATAGGCTTGGCGCATGACGTCATCGCTATTTTTTATTCAACTCCTCAACGGACTGCAACTCGGGGTACTACTTTTCATGTTGTCAGCGGGCTTGACGCTCGTGTTTGGCATCATGAGTTTTGTTAACTTGGCACACGGCTGCCTCTACATGATGGGCGCCTACTTTGCTGCGACTGTTTATGCGGCGACCGACTCGTTTGTTGCAGCAGGCTTAGCAGCCGTGGGCGGTGGTGGCTTGTTAGCAGCATTGGTGGAATGGGTGGTGGCTCGGCGTTTGTATGCGCGTGATCACCTCGACCAAGTTCTGGCCACCTTCGGCCTGATTTTGTTTTTTAATGAACTGGCACGTTGGGTATGGGGCGCATCGCCCTTTTACATGAACGTGCCCCCCGCTTTATCGGGAACACTCAATATATTGGGCGTGATGTATCCGATGTATCGCTTTGCCATCATCAGTGCTGGCTTGATTGCAGCACTGGGGTGTTACCTGTTGATTGCAAAGACCCGGGTGGGCATGTTGATTCGGGCTGGCTCGCTTAATCCCACCATGGTGGCCGCTTTGGGAGTGAATATTCGCTTGCTAAACGCCTTGGTTTTTTCTCTAGGCGGCGCGCTGGCTGGGTTAGCCGGCTTGATGAGCAGTCCCATCTTATCGGTACAACCGGGCATGGGTGAACCTATTTTGATTTTGGTGATGATCGTTATCGTCATTGGAGGCATTGGCTCGGTACAAGGCGCTTTTTATGCGGCTTTGATGGTGGGATTAATTGATACAGCTGGCCGTGCATTTTTGCCCATGCTGCTACGTGAATTCATTGATCGCAGCACCGCCCAAGCCGCAGGCCCAGCTATTGCGTCCATGCTGACTTGCATATTCATGGCCACCGTGTTGGCCCTGCGGCCGCAGGGCTTGTTTCCCGTGAAGAATAAATGAAAGCTCGCCTGACGTTAGTTATCACTGCAGGACTTTTGCTTGTATTGGCCATACTGCCTTTGTACGCGCGCTGGTTAGAAGAACCTTTTTTGCTGACATTTTCAACCCGCGCCTTGATTCTGGCCTTGGCAGCACTCAGCTTGAACATTGTGCTCGGCTTCGGCGGAATGGTGAGTTTTGGACACGCTTTATATCTAGGTTTGGGGGCTTACAGCGTGGGCATTTCGGCAAGCCACGGGATAGACAACGGTGCGATGCAATTACTAATGACAGTTATGTTGTGTGCTGTGGTGGGGCTAGCAACGGGGTGGGTCTGTCTACGAACAAGTGGCATTGGCTTCATCATGATTACATTGGCGTTTGCCCAAATGTTTTATTACTTATTCGTCAGCCTTAAACAGTACGGTGGGGACGACGGGTTATCGATCTCTTTGCGGAGTAACTTAGTTGGCTTGGACATGAGCGCACCCCTCACCCTCTACTACTCCTCCTTTGCTAGCGTGTTGGCGGTGGTTGTCTGGACACAACACATGGTGCGCGCGCCTTTTGGTATGGTGTTACAAGCTTGCCGCATGAATGAAAGGCGCATGAGCGCCTTGGGTTTTCACACACTGCGCTACAAACTCAGTGCTTATGTATTGTCTTGCGTGATCGCGGGAGTGGCAGGTTTTTTGTACGCCAACCTTACCGGATACGCCTCACCCGCTTATCTGGCTTGGACAGTATCCGGAGAGCTCATTGTGATGGTGGTGCTGGGTGGCATGGGCACCGTACTGGGCCCGTTGGTGGGCGCGTTGACATTGTTAGGCTGTGAAGAACTGCTTAAGGGCATGACTGAGCACTGGCCCATCATCTTAGGACCGCTGATTGTGTTGGTGGTGTTGCTCGCGCGGCGCGGCTTGTTCGGCTTGGCACTGGATTGGGATGCGCGCCATGCCCAAGCGAAGGTAAAGCCATGACAGCGCCCAGCAAAGCACCTCTTCAAACGCAATCCTTGGTCAAACGCTACGGAGGATTGCTGGCCACCGACAATGTGAGCTTGAGTCTGGTCCATGGCGAGTTACATGCCATCATTGGCCCCAACGGTGCCGGTAAAACCACTCTTATTGGTCAACTGGGTGGCGAACTACAGCCTGACAGTGGCGATGTTTTTTTGCAAGGTGAGTGCGTCACTGCGCTGCCCGCCGCTGATCGTGCATTACGCGGTTTGGCGCGCTCCTACCAAATTTCTTCTGCCTTTCCTGAATTTACAGTGATCGAGAGCGTGGCCTTGGCCAAACAAGCACATGGGGGCCAAAGCTTTGGCGCTTGGCGTGCACTGCTAAAACGCACGCATTTGGTCGACGCAGCGGAACACGCAATAGCCAAAGCGGGATTGAGTCACCGCATCAGCCAACGCGTGTCCGAACTGGCACACGGCGAACGTCGTCAATTAGAACTGGCCATGGTGTTGGTGAGTCAACCCAAAGTGTTACTGTTAGACGAACCCATGGCGGGCATGAGTCACCAAGAATCTATGAAGGTAGTCGACTTGCTCGCAGGTCTCAAAGGCCAGTACACGCTCCTTTTGGTAGAGCACGATATGCAAGCCGTATTCGCATTAGCTGACACCATCTCGGTGTTAGTCAACGGCGCGATCATTGCCAGCGGCAAACCCGAAAATATTCGACAAAACCCAGACGTTCGCTCCGCCTATTTGGGTGACGAGGAGCTACCCGAATGAGCGCAACGCCTTTGTTGCAGGTCCACGACCTTGAAACTTGCTATGGCGACGCACAAGCTTTGTTTGGTGCCAGCCTTACCGTGGCAGAGGGCGAGTTTGTTACCTTACTAGGGCGCAACGGTATGGGAAAAACCACTACCGTGCGCTCGACTATGGGGATCATGCCCCCGCGTCGAGGTCGCATTGTGTTTGCGGGACAAGACATTACGCACCTACCTTCACACCAAATTGCTCGCTTAGGTATTGGCTTGGTACCAGAGCAACGCCAAGTGTTTGCTAACCTCACCGTCTATGAAAACTTGGTAGCCACTGCGCACAACCGTTTGAACCAGCGCGAGCCTTGGACATTGGATCGCATTTATCAGTTGTTTCCTCGTCTCAAAGAGCGTGCCGGCAACCTCGGAGCCAACTTGTCGGGAGGTGAGCAACAAATGCTAGCGATAGGTCGTGCATTGATGACTAACCCGCGTTTGTTAATTTTGGATGAAGCCACGGAGGGCCTGGCCCCCTTGGTGCGCGCAGAGATATGGCACTGTTTGCAAACCCTCAAGCAGTCAGGATTGTCAGTGCTCGTGATCGACAAAAACCTAGTGCCTTTGATTCGCTTAGCTGACAACCACTTCATATTAGAAAAGGGACAAACCATTTGGCATGGCACTTCTGCGAGCCTGATGGACGCACGCCACGATCTCAAGGAAAGCCTCGGTGTCTGATTGGCAGGACTGCCGCAATAAAGACCCCCCAATAAACAAAGCTTGGCAGTTTAGTTTGTAGCCCTGATTCAGCCAAAGACCACAGGGGCAAAGTAGCGCTCTACCGTTGCCATCAAACTTAAACCGACCACCCACGACGTTTTAGGATTCTTAGGAGCTGGTTTGTTCACAATTTTTAATTGCATGTCGCCAAACGGTCCGATTGCATGCACACAGTGCGTATTACCCGTTGCATCAGGATCGACCACGATGCGGACTTGTGTCGCTTCAAACCCAATACCCGCTATCGCCAAGCTTGCTGCCACATTCAAGTTTTGAGGATATCGCAATGCAGCCTCTCGAGCCTTTCCGTCAAACAACACCACCTCATCACCGTTATGCTGCGTCTTGCTTAAACCTTGCAGCTCGTCAGTCCATGCAGATGGGGGTTTGCGAGATTCATAGACAACCTGTGTCTGAGGCAAATCTCGCACGGCACGAATGTAATCAAGTCCGCCAATCGCACCGCTAGGGAAAATCAACTTCGCGCGCCCCTGGACTGCGGCTTGACAGAGTTGTTGGTAAAAGATTTCATCTGCCATCACGCCCACTGAAACTGCTACAAATGACACGCCAGCGGCCAGACATACTGGCGCAAAATCACGAACGGCTTGATGACCAGCAGCCTCCACCACCAAATCGGGGCGAAACTGCAATACCTCTTGCGCGCTTGACAAGCAAGTTAACCCCACTGGTAGTTTTGCACGAGAAGGAGATTGCACCTTTAGCAAGACAGCCATAGTGCAATCCGTACCGTATTTGCCACGCAAGCGTTCTATTAATTCAGCTGCGATGGCACCATAGCCAATGATGACTAAACGAACATTCATAATTTATCCAACTCTTTTAAAAGTTAACTTTTACCAAAGCCGCCACCACCGGGTGTATGAATTTCAAACACATCGCCTGCTTGCATGTCCACTTGGGCAATATGCGGCACATCCTGTTGCGTTCCGTCTTGTCGCACGACTCGGTTAATACCAACAGCCCCTGCGCTACCACCTGCCATACCAAACGCAGCATGCACACGCGCATTGGACAAGATACTGGCCGTCATAGGTTCTAGAAATTCAATGCGACGGATACCTCCATTGCCCCCTTGCCAACGCCCTGCACCTCCAGAGCCCTCGCGTATCGCGTAGCTTTGTAAGCGCACTGGAAAGCGAAACTCCAAAACCTCTGGGTCAGTCAAACGCGAGTTAGTCATATGCGTTTGCACCACGCTGGTTCCGTCAAAGCCATCGCCTGCCCCGCTACCGCCAGAAATAGTTTCGTAATACTGGTACTGCGCATTGCCAAAGGTCAGGTTGTTCATCGTGGGTTGGCTACTGGCCATGACACCTAGCGCGCCATACAAAGCGTTGGTAATGCAGCTCGACGTTTCAACATTCCCCGCCACCACCGATGCTGGTGGCAAAGGATTGAGCATGGACCCTTCTGGAATGATCACCTTCAAAGGCTTCAAGCAGCCTGCGTTGAGCGGTATATCGTCATCCACCAAGGAACGGAACACATACAACACTGCAGCCATACATACTGCAGTTGGTGCATTGAAGTTATTGGTTTGTTGCGCTGAGGTACCCGTGAAGTCAATCTCGGCAGTACGTTCTTTCGCGTTGACACTAATGGCGACTTGAATTTGCGCGCCATTGTCTAAAGACAAGGTGAACGATCCATCTTTCAAATGGGTGATGACGCGGCGCACAGACTCCTCTGCGTTGTCTTGCACATGGCCCATATAAGCTTTGACAACAGGTAAACCAAACTGCATCACCATCTTGCGTAACTCTTGCACACCTTTTTCATTGGCGGCAATTTGGGCTTTCAAGTCGGCCATATTTTGTGCAGGGTTGCGGCTGGGGTATTGGCCACTTTGAAGCAATGCCACCATCTCTGCCTCACGCAATACACCACGCTCCACCAACAAAACATTGTTGATCTGCACGCCCTCTTCTTCAATCCGCGTAGAAAACGGTGGCATTGATCCGGGCGTGACACCACCGATATCGGCATGGTGGCCACGAGAGCCTACATAAAAGTCTGGCGTCTTGGAACCGTCTAAGTACACAGGAGTGATAACTGTAATGTCTGGCAAATGCGTGCCACCATGGTACGGATCATTCAACACAAAAACATTGCCCTCTTGCATAGTCTTGGCGTTTTCGCGAATCACCGTTTTGATGCTCTCGCCCATAGAACCCAAATGCACAGGCATATGGGGTGCATTGGCAATCAAATTGCCTTGCGCATCAAACAGTGCGCAAGAAAAATCAAGCCGCTCTTTGATGTTGACCGAGTGCGCCGTGTTTTGCAGTTGCAAACCCATTTGCTCTGCAATATTCATGAATAGGTTGTTGAACACTTCAAGCAACACAGGGTCTGCTTGGGTGCCTGCAGCAAATTGCGTTTCTTTGTCGAGGTAGCGCTCGAGCACCAAATGGTCTAGCGCAGACACCCGCGCCTGCCAACCAGGCTCAATCACCGTTGTGGCATTTTTTTCAGCAATGATGGCCGGGCCTTGCAATACATCGCCTGGTCGCAAATCTTCTCGCACGACCAAGGCAGCATCACGCCACTCACCATTGGCGTAGACCTTCACCGTATCGCGCTGCGGCACATCTCGCAAAGGATGCAAGGCGTGCACTTGCTCTGCTAATGTTTCACCCTTGAGCAAAACCTCGACAGAAACAGCCTCCACCATCAAGGGCTTGTTTGCCATTAAAAATGCAAAGCGTTGTTGGTAGGCTTTTTCGAAAGCTTGTTGAATCTCTTGCAGACTTCCAAAAGGGACTACCAACGCAGCGTCGCTGCCTTGATAGCGTACATGCACCCGTTGGTGCACTTCCAGATCGGAAGCCATGATGGCTTGCTGGTTGAACTCTGCTTGCGCAGATTTTGTCAATGCACCTATCGTTTGCTGTAAGCGCGGCAAAACTTCGGCGTCAAGCAATTGTTCAACCGCTTGTTCACGCATCACGTTTTGATCGGCCAAGCCCATGCCATAAGCAGACAACACACCGGCCATTGGATGTACCAAGACGCGCGTCATGCCCAAGGCATCTGCTACCAAACACGCGTGTTGCCCACCAGCACCGCCAAAACATTGCAAGGTGTAACGCGTCACGTCATAACCACGGGCCACTGAAATTTTCTTGATGGCATTGGCCATTTGCTGCACCGCAATGTGCACAAAACCTTCGGCTATAGCTTCAGCAGATCGCTGCATGTCTTTGGCTAATGCATTGAACTGTTGCTGCACCACCTCTCTGTTAAGCGGCTCGTTAGCTTGCGGGCCAAATACATGTGGAAAGTAATGGGGTTGAATTTTCCCCAGCAAGACATTCGCGTCTGTCACGGCTAAGGGGCCACCACGCCTATAACTTGCTGGCCCTGGGTTGGCTCCAGCGCTTTGTGGACCCACACGCATGCGGGCACCGTCAAACCGCAGAATGGATCCGCCGCCTGCAGCCACGGTGTGAATACTCATCATCGGCGCGCGCATGCGCACACCGGCCACTTGCGTTTCAAACTCGCGCTCAAATGTGCCAGCGAAATGTGAGACATCGGTAGAGGTGCCGCCCATGTCAAAACCAATCACTTGCACGGGTTCATCGTTCGCCATATTAGCGAAAGCCAATTGCGCCGTGCGTGCCATACCTACGATGCCACCAGCAGGGCCCGACAAAATCGCGTCTTTGCCTTTAAATGCATGGGCATCCGTCAATCCGCCAGACGACTGCATGAAATACAGGGGCACGCCAGGCATATCGGCAGCAACCAAATCCACATAGCGTCGCAAGATGGGTGACAGATATGCGTCGACTACGGTTGTGTCGCCACGGCTGACAAACTTCATCAAGGGGCTGGTACCGTGCGAGGTGCTGATTTGCGTGAATCCGATTTGCTCGGCAAGTTCCTTTGCTTGCACTTCATGGCTTGAGTAACGGTACCCATGCATAAAGACGATGGCCACGCTTCGCAAGCCTGCATCGAAAGCACTTTGTAATTGTTTGCGCAAACTATCTGCGTTCAAGGCTTGCACTAATTCGCCATGCGCGCCCATGCGCTCATTGGCTTCAATCACCCGCGCATACAACAACTCGGGCAACACAATGCGCCGATCAAATAAGCGCGGGCGGTTTTGGTAGGCGATACGCAGGGCGTCGCGAAAGCCTTGGGTAGTCACTAACAGCGTTGGTTCGCCTTTGCGTTCCAACAAGGCATTGGTCGCCACGGTAGTGCCCATCTTGACGCATTCCACTAGTGCTGAAGTGATGGACGCGTTTGCGGCGAGGCCCAATAAATGTCGAATGCCCGCAACAGCGGCATCGCGGTAATGCTCCGGGTTGTCGCTGAGTAATTTATGGGTAACTAACTGGCCATCGGGTTGCTTGGCCACGATGTCGGTGAAGGTGCCGCCTCTATCTATCCAGAATTGCCATTTTTTGTCTCTTACCCCTGCACTCATAAATTTTCAATGTTTATTTAGCACTGGATCGGCAATCCGCGCCTTTGAACTCAAACGTCACCACTTTGCCTTTTTGAATTTCAAAGGTGGTTTGGCAATTGCTCCAAAAGGTCAGCGATGGAATCCAGCCATTGGCACCCCCAAAGATAGAGGTGCCCGCCACAGTGTTTTGAGCATCCGTATTGATACCAGGAGAAGACACCTCGCCGGAGGTGGTGTAGACCAAATACGTGAAGCCATCGACTTCATACGTTTTATTGGGTTTACCCCATTTGGCGACCAGGGCAGATTCATCCTCACCAACCCAGGCATTCAGGGTCTTTTGGTAATTAGCGGAAGTGGCGCAACCTGCTAGCAACAAAAGTGCGCAAAGGAAGTAACTGGGTTTAAACATGGGAGGTTCCGTTTCAAGGGGGCCGGGTCGGGAGATGCTGGGATCAAGCAGTTGTTTGCACAGCCATTGTATGAATTTCAGAAGCGCCCCAAATACTGGCTATAGTTCACCTTTTGGCGTGTAAAAAGCCACGGTTTTTGGTCTTACCTGTTCAGGAGTTCTTATGCAACGTCGTTATTTTTCCTTATCTGCCATCGCGCTCTCGCTTTTTGCCAGCAGCGTTTTTGCCCAAACCAAATGGGACCTGCCCGCGGCATACGCAGCAACTAATTTCCATTCAGAAAACTTGGTCCAGTTTGCCAAAGATGTCGATGCTGCCACCGCTGGCAAACTCAAAATTACCGTACACGCCAATGCGTCACTTTTCAAGGCTAACGAGATCAAACGTGCTGTGCAAGGCGGTCAAGCGCAAATTGGTGAAGTGTTGTTGGTGAATTTCGAAAACGAGAATGCTATTTATGGTGCAGATGGCGTTCCCTTCTTGGCTACCAGTTATGCGGACTCCAAGCGCTTATATGACGCGCAAAAACCTGTATTGGAAAAACTCTTGGCCGCTCAAGGCATGAAGCTGTTATTTGCTGTGGCTTGGCCTTCTCAAGGCATTTACACCAAAAAAGAAATTAATTCAGTTGCAGACTTGCGCGGGATCAAATGGCGCGCCTACAGTCCTGCCACTGCCAAAATTGCAGAACTCATAGGCGCACAACCTGTAACTATCCAAGCTGCAGAACTTTCCCAAGCCTTGGCCACGGGGGTTATTGAAAGCTACATGAGCTCTGGCGCTACTGGCTTCGACACCAAAACCTATGAAAGCTTAAAGTATTTCTACGATACCCAAGCTTGGTTACCTAAGAACGCAGTCATCGTGAATAAAAAAGCTTTTGATGCGCTAGATCCCGCCACCCAAGCTGCTTTGGTAAAGACTGCTGCAGAAGCGGAGACACGCGGCTGGAAAGTCAGCGCAGAAAAAGACGGTTTCTACAAAAAAGCTTTGACTGAAAAAGGCATGCAAATCGTCACCCCATCGCCCAAGCTGATGGCAGACATGAAACAAGTCGGTGCCATCATGTTGGCCGACTGGCAAAAACGCGCGGGTGCTGATGGTGAGGCCATCATTTCCACCTTCAACCAATCTGCCAAGCCTGCAGCCAAAGCGAAAAAATAATGCGCCGATTTTTAGATCGGCTGTATTACGCATCAGGTGCACTGGGAGCCTTGTTTATTTTGGCGCTATGCGCTTTGATGATTGCCCAAAGCGTATTGCGTGAGTTTGGGGTTCGTACGGGTGCTGTTAACGATGTAGTGGCATGGTTTTGTGCTGCGGCATCTTTTTTCAGCATGGCCCATGCATTCAAACACGGCGACTTTGTCCGTGTTACGTTGTTGATCGACAGCTTGCCTGAGGCGTGGCGTAAACGTTTTGAGATTGCCGCCTTGCTGGTGGGCAATATAGCCGTCGCGTATCTGGCATGGTGGGCTTGCAAATTTACCCACGAGAGTTGGGAATTCAACGAAGTGGCGCAAGGACTGTTGCCCTTGCCACTCTGGATTCCGCAATTGAGTTTTGCGCTCGGATCTGTTCTTTTGTGGATCGCCCTTTTTGACGAATTGATCTTGGTGCTAAAAGGTCAAACCCCTACCTATGTGCGTGAAGTGCAAGAGCGCCATGCGCGGGGTGATTTCTCTTCCGACGTTTGATTTTTTAGCCTCCAAGGTTTCCATGGACATTCTTCTCGTCGGCGGTCTTCTCTTACTCGTCATGATGGTTTTGCTCTCGGGTGGCGTGTGGATTGCCATGACCTTGGCAATTTGTGGGTGGGTGGGTCAAGCGTTTTTCACCAACACACAACCAGGAAAAAACCTATTCAGTGCTTTTTGGGAAAGCAATGCAAGCTGGGAGCTTGCTGCTCTCCCTTTGTTTATTTGGATGGGCGAAATTTTATTTCGTACCAAACTCAGCGAAGAAATGTTCGAAGGATTGCGGCCTTGGTTGAACCGCGTACCTGGTCGTTTGATGCACACCACCATCTTGGGCTGCGGTATTTTTGGCTCCGTCTCTGGCTCTTCAGCTGCAACATGCGCCACGATCAGTAAAGTAGCCTTGCCTGAACTGATGAAGCGTGGCTATAGCGAAAAATTAGCTTTAGGTTCATTGGCCACGGCTGGCACATTAGGTATTTTGATTCCGCCATCTATCACCATGGTGGTTTACGCAGTCGCTGCAGACGCATCCATCATTCGTATTTTTCTCGCAGGCTTTTTGCCAGGCTTTTTATTGATGGCGCTCTTTAGCGGTTACATCATGTGGTGGAGCTTGCGTCACCCAGACCAAGTGCCTGCAGCTGATGCACCAACCACTTTTTTAGAGAAGATCAAACTCTCACGCAATCTCATACCCTGCGGTGCACTCATTATTTTTGTATGTTGGGTCTTGATTACTGGCTACGCCACAGCTACGGAGTGCGCCGCCTATGGCGTAGTGGGTTCGCTGGCATTGGCTGCATGGGGCGGTAGCTTGACGTGGAGCAACTTCTGGGATGGCTTGATGGGCACTGCCCGCTCGAGTTGCATGATCATGTTCATATTAGCTGGTGCTGCTTTCTTGACCAAGACTATGGCTTTCACTGGTATCCCGCGCGAATTGGCAGAATGGGTCAATGCCATGCAACTGAGTCCTTTGGCTTTGATAGCAGTACTCACAGTGGTGTATTTGATTTTGGGAACGGCCTTAGACGGTATCAGCATGATTGTGTTGACCAGTGCTGTGGTTTTACCCATGATTCAAAAAGCGGGATTTGATTTGATTTGGTTTGGTATTTTTATTGTGTTGTTGGTCGAAATTGCCGAAGTCACTCCACCTGTAGGTTTCAACCTATTTGTCTTGCAAAACATGACTGGTAAAGACAGCAACACCATCGCACGAGCAGCCCTCCCATTCTTTGCATGTTTAGTTGTGTGTATTGTGTTGATCATCGTATTTCCACAAATCGTGACCTACCTACCAGATGCAGTGATGGGCATCGATAAATGAGTGCTGTCATAGCCATTTGCATAGGCGCTTGTGTGGGCGCATTGGCGCGTTGGCAATTGGGTACTTGGCTCAATACACAAGAGGCTTCTTTACACCCGCTCACCTCTTAGAAACAAATGTGCTTCTGGATGCGACCGCTCCAGTGGTTGATGGAAGAATTGCTCGGTTGGTAAGTCGGCCAAGATACGGCCATTTTCTAAATACACAACGCGCGTAGCCAAACGCTTGACTTGCCCTAAGTTATGGCTGCTAAACAACAAGGTGGTAGCGTTGTCTGCAATCCAATCATGCATGATCCGCTCTACTTCTCGCTTGGCATGGGGATCCAAACTAGAGGTTGGTTCGTCTAACAACATGCATTGGGGATGCACAGCCAACGCACGTGCAAAAGCTAAATTTCGGTGCGCTAGATCTTGTAAATCCACTTGGTGCAGTGCCGCTAACGCTTGTTCTTTGGCAATACGCCATTGCGCGCCTTGCAACCATAGGGCTAGGGCCACAAAATTGATAACCGTGGTGCGCAACATATACGGACGCTGAAACACCATCGCCTGTTGCACACCAGCTTGCCAATGCACTTGCCCACTACTGACAGGCAGCACACCATGTATGACACGCAACAAAGTGCTTTTGCCTGAGCCATTGACACCAACAAAAGCAACGCGCTCTCCTGCATACACGTTTAAATCAATCTGCCGAAGTGCCAAGTGGGAGCCAAACTGCACATCCACTCCCTGCAATTGGAGTTGTAGTTCTTTTTTCATAGGAATTGGCAGATGGGTTTTTTGTTGTGCGCTCATACCCATACTTTTTGTAAAGGGTCAGATGCAGAACCATCCACACGCAAGCGCCAACTTCTGACTGCTGCCACCAAGATGTTCAGGCACAACACCACCGCCAGTAAAACCAGACCCAACGCCAATGCAAGTGGCAAGTCACCTTTGCTGGTTTCTAAAGCAATGGCCGTCGTCATGACCCGTGTGAACCCTTCGATATTGCCGCCTACCACCATGACAGCACCCACCTCTGAAACAGCACGGCCAAAAGCGGTGATAACGATCGTCAGAAAGACATAGCGCTCGTCCCACACCAACAGCAAACTACGCAAACTTGCACCAGCGCCTAAAGATTGCAACTGTTCACCATGCAACCTATCCGCGTCTTCAACGCATTGGCGTGTAAGGGCCACAACGACCGGAAATATCAGCACCGATTGCGCCAACACCATGGCCTTCAAACTAAATAGCCAACCCAAATGACCCAAAGGCCCACTGCGCGACAACAGCAAATACACCACCAACCCCACCACCACAGACGGCAAAGCCAGCAAGGTATTGAGCACCGTTAGCAAAACACTTCTTCCATGAAAACGACTGACCGCTAACCATGCGCCAAAACAAATACCTACAACACTGGCGATAGCAGTTGCCCACACACTCACCCACAGCGACCTAGCGACCACACTCCACAACATGGGGTCGTACTGGGTGATGAGATCAAATGCTGCGAATACGCTATCTGTCAAAGAGGACATACAAAGGTGAAAAGTTACGTGAATATCGTAGCGCGTAAACCGTGGCGCATTCATCCGCATTCACTCTTGCGCCGATAATTGGCAAATGACTTCCTCTATTCCAAGACTAACTTCACTCTCGCACGGCGGGGGTTGCGGTTGCAAAATTGCGCCACACATCTTGCGCGATATTTTGAAAAATACGCACGGCTAACCCGTACCAGAACAATTTTCGATAAAGCTGCCGTGATTGGGCAATTCGGTTTTTGTAAAGGGTTGAAAATTAGTCTTTAAGGACTAATTTTTGGTAAGATGCTGGGTTGTCAAAAAAGGAGGCACACTGTGTCTAAACTTCTTAAGTTCGCCTTGGGCGTAGACAAAATTAGCGCGCAATTTGGCCACATCGCTGCATTTGCTGTTCTTGCAGCCGCCCTAATTTCTGCTGGCAATGCTTTTATTCGCTATGGCTTTGACATCAGTTCCAACGGTTGGTTGGAAATTCAGTGGTATTTGTTCGCTGCCACCGTGATGTTAGGCGCTCCCCTCGTTCTGAAAATGAATGAGCATGTGCGCGTCGATATTTTTTATGGTCGACTAAAAGGTAATGGCCCCGTCTATATTGACCTCTTTGGCCTGGTCTTGTTTTTGTTGCCAGTCATGATTCTTTTGTCATGGCTGAGTTTCCCGCTCTTTCTCAAAATGCTGATGACAAATGAAATGTCCAGCAACGCTGGCGGCCTAGTTCGTTGGCCTGCCATGTTGTTGTTGCCTGTAGGTTTTATTTGGATGACTTTGCAAGGTATCAGCGAAATCATCAAACGTGTGGCCTATTTACAAGGCAAGTTTGAGATGGACACCCATTACGAAAAACCGGTGCAATAAGGAATACGACTATGGAAATGCAAAATTTCGCACCCATCATGTTTGCGGGCCTCGTGCTCACCATGCTCATTGGCTTTCCCGTTGCCTTCTCTTTGTCTTTTTTAGGCTTGGCTTGCGGGTTTTTGGCTATCAGCCTTGACTGGTTCCCCGCCAGTTTTATGTCTAACTTGCCACTTAATATTTTTGGCATTCTTAGCAACGACCTTCTACTGGCTATTCCGTTTTTCACCTTCATGGGTGCGATTTTGGAAAAGTGTGGCCTGGCTGAAGACATGCTTGACTCCATGGGTCAGTTGTTTGGCACCGTCAAAGGGGGTCTTGGCTACTCCGTCATCATCGTGGGCTTTATTTTGGGCGCGATCACCGGAACGGTGGCTGGGCAAGTCATCGCCATGGCTTTGATCTCACTTCCGGTGATGATCCGTTATGGCTACAACATGCGCTATGCCACGGGTGTTTTGGCTGCATCTGGCACCATCACGCAATTGGTGCCACCTTCTTTGGTGTTGGTGGTCATGGCTGACCAACTCGGTCGCTCAGTGGGCGATATGTACAAAGGCGCTTGGGGTCCATCTCTTTTACAGGTCGCCATCTTTGCGATCTACACATTTGCTTTAGGTGTTTTCAAGCCACACCATGTTCCCGGTATTCCTAAAGAAGCCCGCACAATGGACGGATTTCATTTGTGGCTCAAATGCTTGCGCGGCATCATTCCGTCTGCATTTTTGATTTTTGCAGTACTTGGCTCTATGGGCGGACTGCCAGGCATCAACACTGCTATTGCCACACCTACCGAAGCAGGCGCAATGGGTTGCGTGGGCGCGTTAGTTTTGGCTGCTATCCATAAGCGCTTAGACAAAGATTTGATTTGGGAAGCTATGCACAGCACGATGCGCCTCACAGCCATGGTGGTGTTTATTTTGATTGGCTCACGCGTGTTCTCCATGGTTTTCCAAGGGGTGGACGGCGCCAAATGGGTTGAAGACATGCTGTCTGGTCTACCAGGAGGGCAGATTGGCTTTTTGATTGCCGTGAACATATTCATATTCTTTCTGGCTTTCTTCTTGGATTTCTTTGAAATAGCTTTCATCATCTTGCCCATGTTGGGTCCTGTTGCCGAAAAAATGGGCATCGATATGGTGTGGTTTGGTGTCTTGCTATGCGTAAATATGCAAACCAGTTTTATGCATCCTCCTTTTGGATTCGCACTCTTTTATTTACGCGGTATTGCTGACACCTTGTTCAAAGAAGGCCGTATCCAAAAGCCAGTTCTCTCAAGCGATATTTACCTTGGTGCGATTCCCTGGGTAATCATGCAACTCGTCTTGGTCGTCATCGTGATCTTTGTTCCTGAAACCGTCACCATGTTCTTAGATAAAGAAGAGAAAGTTGATCTCGACAAAGTCGTGATTGAGATGCCTTCCGAGCAAGAAGTTCCTGTCATCGACTTGAAGCCTGATGGCACAGCCCCAAGTGCCGCAGAAGATGCAGCCGCAGAACAAAAGAAAATTGACGACTTGTTCAAAAAATAATGCTAGGGCCCGCACCTTTTCGGTTTGAACTGCAGGCCGAAAAGGTTGAGGGATCGGCCTTCTCCCTCGCATTCAAAACCCTCACCTGCACAGTTGTTGCACTTTGTGGCTATTGGCTTTTAAGCCTTTGGTTGCAAGGCAAATTTGGCGGTAACGCCGACTTGGAAGGGCTTCGTACTGCCGGCTGGTTTATCTTGGGTTGGTGCTTGCTTGCCTGTACCGCTTGGTTTGTATTGATTAGCCGTATTCGGTTAGACCCTACCGGCATTACACAAAGTTGGATGTGGACCAAGCACTTTGATTTTGATGATTTAGCGGTCGCTCAACTTATTCGTATCCGGGGACTTGAGTGGCTTATTGCGCCAAGGCTTTATGCCCGCACCCTAGCAGGCAAGTTCAGTGTTTTTTTCGTATCCGATGCGGCGGTATTGATAGAGATGGAAAGACTTAGCCAAGAACTCAAAGCATTTCGCCGGATGTGATTCAAGGCGTATTGGCCTCATTTATCACCATTGAATTGAGCCATGAAAAACCGCGCACTTAGGCGCGGTTTCTATTTGTAGGCTTAGACTATTACAGTTTTTGCGCTTGCATGAACGAATCAAACTTGGCTTCCGTGAAACGGAACCACAGGTTGGAATCAGCACGGAACTTGGAGTAGTCTGCATAAACTTTTTTCCAGTTTTCGTTTTTGGCAGAAGTTTCCTCATACAAGGCCATGGCTTCTTTAAATGCAGAGGTCATCACGTCCTTGGGGAACTCACGCAACTTCGCGCCAGAACCTACCAACTGCTTCAAAGCTGCAGGGTTACGGGCGTCGTACTTGGCTTGCATATCTGAGTGTGCCTGAGCGCAAGCGGCCTCAATGATGGCCTTGTATTCAGGCGTCAGCGCATTGAATGCCTTGTCGTTGATAAAGAAGTCCAACTCTGGACCGCCTTCCCAGAAACCGGGGTAGTAGTAGAAAGGCGCAACTTTGTTAAAGCCCAACTTTAAATCATCATAAGGACCCACCCACTCAGCTGCGTCGATGGTGCCTTTTTCCAATGCTGGATAAATATCGCCACCGGGAATGTTTTGGGGTATGACCCCTAAACGATCCAAGACTTTTCCGGCAAAGCCACCCACACGGAACTTCAAACCTTTGAGGTCTTTCACAGACTTAATTTCTTTTCGGAACCAACCACCCATTTGGGCACCAGTGTTACCGCCGGGGAAGTTGACCATGTTGTACTTGGCATAAAACTCACGCAAGAGCTTCATACCATTGCCTTCGTACATCCAAGCAGTCATTTGACGACTGTTCAAACCAAAAGGAATCGCAGT
>RFTR01000300.1 GCA_009923345.1 Betaproteobacteria bacterium | reverse complement strand
ATTGACAATGTGGCCTTGGAAATTTGGGTCCTTGTTTGCAGCCTCAAGCATCATGGGGGTGAATAAACGCACGCCATGCACCACACCCCATAAGTTGACACCCAGTAACCATTCCCAATCGGCCACGGTGTTTTCCCAGACCAAACCGCCTGCACCAACCCCTGCGTTGTTGAAAACAAAATGGGGTGCGCCAAATTTCTGTTGTACATCATTGGCCAACGCTTGCATTTGGCCTTCGTTGGATACATCCACCAAGCGCGCCATGACTTCTGCACCCAGTGTTTGCATTTGCGCTTGCGCTGCATCCAATGCGTCTTTTTGCACATCGACCAGCACCAACTTCATGCCCAATTGGGCGCCGATCTTTGCGCATTCCAAACCAAAGCCTGAACCTGCGCCCGTTAGAACTGCTACTTTGCCTTTGAAGTTGGAGATCACGATTCATCCTTCTTCATGATGAAGCCAACGCGTGGGAAGTGCACATGGACGGTGCCAGCCCGCTCATCATGGCGACGCACAGTGATGCGCGTTCTTGTGGCTGCCATTAGTTCCCCATGCGTAGGTTCTAGACCAAATGATTCAGCTGTGATGACCACTTTAGAACCTAAAGCGATGCCGTGTAAATCAATGAATGGTTCTTTAGATACATCAACTGGTGTGGCCATATTGGCAATCTCTAGTGATTGCTTAGAGCTTATTTCTGTATGTGCACCATGTCCAAATTTTTCCATCCGTTCAATCCAAGCGCGCACATTCGGGGTAGCGTCGAAAATGCCTGCGAGCGGCGCAACTATACGTAAGGTGTACCAAGTCGAGTGGTAAGCAGAGAAATCAGCAATCGAGGGCGCGTCTCCCATTAAAAACGGATGGTGGTCAAGCATATTGGCCAAGCGTCTTAAATAGCTGCGGTACATGCCTTCAGCATCTGCTGGTGGCATACGTGGCGCACCGCCTCGCATCGTTGCACGGTCTTGCACAAACACTTTGATGTCTTCAGGATTCCAGCCAGCCAGCACATGTGCCGCTCCACTGGGTTGAAAGTTGTACGCCATCGCTACTGGAAACACCGAAGTGTCCGCCCATTGCGCCACGATGCGTGCGGCCCCTTTGACGGCTTCTGGATAGAGTGTGGGCGTGGGTGTCATTTGCTCAAGCAGATCGGATATCAATGCGGTGTCGCAATAAATATCTGCACCGACTTGCATAAATGGCGTACGTCGGTGGCCGCCAGTGAGAGCAATCACATCAGGCTTTGGCATGTACATGGGGATGATGACGCTTTGCCACTG
>RFTR01000299.1 GCA_009923345.1 Betaproteobacteria bacterium | reverse complement strand
TTTTGCTTGAGGCTACCGTTTTTATCTTTGGCGTGTTCGACCACGCGGTAGGCGTCGGCTTGGGTCCAGGCAGCTTGCGCGGCGCGCTCGACCTCGGTGTGGTTGTATTTGTCTTGCATGGGGAAAAAGTCTAAATCCCTGAGCAGACAGGGAAACCTGTTAATTTTAGGGCTTGCGCTCGGTCACAAAGCCAATGCGGCTCAAGCCCGCTTGCTGGGCCAGTCCCATGACTTCGACCACCTGCCCATAAGGCACTTTGACATCGGCCTGCAACTGCACTTCGGGCAACTCTTGGGCGCCGTCTTGTGTGGCCTGGTTAGCACGCTTACGCAAGGCGTTAGCCAATGCATCCAAGTCGATTAATTCTTTGTCTAAATAAATATCGCCTTGGGCATTGATAGCGATGGACACCAAACGCTGCGCCACGCCAGTAGGGGCTGATTGCGCTTTGGGTAAATCGAGCTTTAAGGCGCTCATCATCAAAGGCGTGGTGATGATGAAAATCACCAACAAGACCATCATCACATCGACCAAGGGCGTGACGTTGATCTCGCTCATTGGCTGTTGTTCAGCCACACGCTCGAATCGACCGAAGGCCATCAGAGTGCGCGCACGTCGTGCGCAAATCCTTCGAGTTCATGCTCGAGTCGATTGATCATGCGGCCCATCACATTGAATGCCAGAACAGCCGGCAAAGCAACGCCCAAACCTGCAGCGGTCATGATGAGCGATTCACCCACAGGTCCCGCCACTTGTTCGATAGAAAGTTGGCCTGCAGTCGCAATGCCAGTGAGCGCGTGGAAGATACCCCATACCGTTCCTAGCAAACCTACAAAAGGTGCAGTAGCGCCCACTGTCGCCAATACCACTTGTCCCCATTGCAGGCGTTGCAACACGTTGTGCAAAGCATCACGTAATACGCGTGTGCGTTGGGTATGGATATCGCCTTGCGAACCAAGCGTATTGGGCATGAGAAGCTGTTGCGCATGCGCCAAGGGTGTGAGCACCGCGCTGCGGTCTACCGCTTGCAAGGCACTGACAGCTTGGGCAACATCGCTGGCTTGCCAGAAGACAGCTTTACCTTGGGAAATGTCTGTGCCTACGCGTCGCAAAAACCAAGTTTTGTAAACAATCACCGTCCAACTGGCGACGGACATGGCTAACAGCACCAAGGCCAAGAAGGCGCTCAGAGGGTCACTGGCGATATCCGGTGCAAACTGGTTCATCGCAACCCAAGCACATCAAACATATCGAACAAGCCCGTCTTCTTATCTGCCAAGAAAGCGGCGG
>RFTR01000298.1 GCA_009923345.1 Betaproteobacteria bacterium | reverse complement strand
CAGATTTGGCAGCCAGAGGATGATGAGGCGCATGTTCCAGCGGGTAAGCACATCATCCCGTTTCAGTACTGGCTTACGCATCGAGACAATCACCCATTGCTCGAGCGTGCGGTCGCAGGTGAGATTGGTGTGTGGTTTGCAGCCACCGATGATGTCATCGATCACAAGCAATTAATCCATGCAGGGCAAAAGCTCTGGCCCATGGTGGCGGTGCATTTCCCGATCTTTAGAGATGGGCGAGGGTATAGCACTGCTGCGCTTCTGCGTGAACGCCTGGCATGGACTGGCCCCGTATGGGCGATTGGCGATGTACTGATCGATCAACTGGATCAATTAGCACGCGTTGGCTTTGATCACTTTTTGTTGCGAGCCGATCAAGATCGTGAGCTAGGACTGCGCAAATTTGAGCAATTTAGTGTGCGAATGCAAGATAGTTGGCGCTATCCCCGTACCCTAAACCAAATCAATCAAGCCGAGGTACTTTCAGCATGAGTTTGAGCATGAATCCGAGCATGAGTCCGATGGGTAAGGTGTATCTAATTGGAGCGGGACCTGGAGCCGCAGATCTGATTACGGTGCGGGGTGCAAAGCTCCTAGCCCAAGCCGATGTGGTGTTGCACGACGCGTTGGTGGAGCCCGAACTGCTAGCACTTTGCCCACAAGCTAAGTGCATTGCGGTTGGCAAGCGCTGTGGCAAATTATCAACTTCCCAGCGTTTTATTAATAAGCGCTTGGTTGATGCCGCCTATCAACACACCACGGTGGTTCGTCTCAAGGGTGGCGATCCCATGTTGTTTGGTCGAGCCGATGAAGAGTTGGCCGTCCTGGAAGATGCAGGGATTAACTATGAAATTATTCCTGGCATTACAGCCGCTCAAGCGGGAGCCGCTTGTCTTGGTCGCTCACTGACCTTGCGAGGGGTCGCTCGCAGCATTGCTTTTGTCACCCATGCCAAAGCCCAAGATGATGTAAGTCAGGAATCATCATTAGCTCAACCAAATGCCGATACCTTGGTGTATTACATGGCAAGAGCCCACGCAGTAGAAATTGCACAAAATCTGATTAATTCGGGTCGTAAAGGATCAACCCCGGTTCATTTATTGGAATCGATTAGTACTTCACGGGAGCGCACCTGGTCAATGACGTTGGATGAGCTAGCCAATCAAACCAATCCCACTGAGAGTAATCGTAATGATTGGCAGACGAGCGATCAGCCCTTACTGGTATTAATTGGGGATGCGCTAGCGCAACGTGCGGGCCGTGAAATCAATAATGGCGCGCAAGACCGAC
>RFTR01000297.1 GCA_009923345.1 Betaproteobacteria bacterium | reverse complement strand
TGCGTGGAAGTCGTGCGCTGCGAGGCGCGACGTTTCGGCGCTTGAGCGTTGCTGATCCCCGACTCACCCAGTTGTCCTTCGGACAAGGTGTGCAACTGGAACCGCCCGCTGTGATGCCACAGCCAGGTATCGGTGTAGGTCACGCTACGCAGATTCAAGGGAGCCGGGTAGGGTGCTGCACGGTGAACCAGTTGTTCTATCTGGCGCATCACCTCGGGGACATGCGTGGGAGCTCGAAGCCAGTTCAGGCCCCGCACCTCGCCTTGAGCACCGATTTCAATGTCCAGCACGCCCACCGCTTGCAGCAGAGGCGGCATGGGGCCACTGTAGAGTTGAGAGGCATGCTGCTCGTACACATGGCGCGCGGCCAGTCGTCGATACTGGGCCGGCGTGTGGGAGGCAGTGATTGGTGGCGTGGCTGGGGGTGTGTTGTCTACCGAAATAGGCGGTGTCAGCTCAGGTACTGACGGTGCAACAGAAACTGTGGGTGCAAGCGGTGCTTGGCTGCAGGCTTGCAGCAGGAGGCACAAGGCCCCAGCAAGGAGTGCTTGGCTGGCGCAACCCTTGCGCTTAGTGAGAGATGGAGACATGCGGCCACCCTTCTGGAAGGCTGACAGCCCCCTTAGAAACATGCTAGCGCGAGACAGGCGTTTTGCCCACCCGTATTAACTAGCGATTTGCAGCCGGCGCGGGTGTTGGAGGCAAGGCGGCTGTGAGCGCCAACACCCAGGGCTCGGGGGCAAAATGGGCCACGCGCTGGGCCAACGCCCGGGCCTGCTGAGGGTCCAGGGTGCCAGCGTTCAGGCTGAGCAAGGCGTAGTCTCGTCCTTGATGAAACCACACCACGTCATCCAGGCATGCCAGCGGTTGCTGGCGACAGGCGTCGCTGCGTTGTGCCGCGGGTTGAAAAATTTGTGACACGCGGTGGTAATCCCAGCTTTATGGCATTATTAAAGTTTAAGAAACATATTGCTGAAACATATGGTATTCCCAATGGTGTTCCCCCAATGAAAGTAGCTAGCAAAATTATGCGCAAGATTAAAGAAAGCAACCCTAATATGAGCCCCGAAGAAGCTCTTAAACATGCAATGAAAGAATTTGATAGCAATTCCGCTAAATATAAAAAGGATTTACAATAAATACAATCATCAAATAAACAAAATAATATCCAGCATAAACTTACACAAACAGTTGAAGACCGTTTGTTATTCACACAATGCACAGGTGAAAAATCGATTGAACATATAAAAGATATTGAACAGATGAATGAGTATATTAATAGAGCGAGCCC
>RFTR01000296.1 GCA_009923345.1 Betaproteobacteria bacterium | reverse complement strand
GCATTGCGCACCGCTTGAAGATGGAGATTTTTGCAGCCATCCAACAAATTCGTAACCGTGGCGTGGCGATTTTGATGGCCGAGCAAGATGCGCAATCCGCTTTACATATTGCAGATCGCGTCTATGTACTCGAGCATGGACATGTGGCCCAAACCGGATACGCCAAAGACCTGGCAAAAGACGATCGGATTCGTCGCATTTATTTGGGATTGAATTAGCTGCTTGCCATCAAATTAAGTTGCAGGCGCTCGCGTGCAATGACCTTGGCGACTGCCTCATTCGTTGCAACTTTGTGCACATAGTCCCATAAAGCCGGAAAGTCTTGTGGACCGACTCCTGCAATCGTTCCCCAACGCGCAAGGGTCAGGGCATAAGCATCCAAGGCCCCGATATGGGCACCGCCCAGCCATGGATGACCAGCTTGCTTGGTATGCGCCACCAAGTTCTGCAATTCGCCCATGAGCCCTTTGTAAGCTTTTATGGCATTGGCTTTGATATCCGCTTGCACGCCCGCCTCTGGGCTGAATTTTTGCGGCAGGAACACATGGGTGAATGTGGGGTGGACGGTGTTGTTCATCCAAGCCAAGGTCTCTAGCGCTTTGGCGCGTGCCATTCCGGAAGTAGGCAGAAAAGCGCTTTGCGGAAATTTCTCATCCAAGTAGAGCGTGATCGCTACGATTTGTGTGACGGCTTGGTCGCCGTCAACCAAGACAGGCACTTGGCCGCGCGGGTTGATGGCTTGGTAGGCGGCTTCGTATTGCTCACCTTTGTGCAGCTTGACCATTTTGGGTTCAAACGCAGCGCCACTGAGTTCGAGTAAGCAATGCGGCACAAAAGAACAGGCACCTGGGGCGAAATAGAGTTGGAGTGACATATTTATCCTTACTTGGTTTCTTGAGGGGGAGGGTTTTGAATCGTCAGGGCTTTCGGTTCGACTTGTTCTTTCAAACGCAGCGGTTCTTGCACCGTCTTAGGCCCCATACCCACTACGCGTAAATAGCCTTGGCTCCACATCCAAAACAGAAGATTGGCGAGCACCAGCAAAAAGGCCAAATTACGCCAGACGATTTTTGAGCTCATGGGGACTCCTCTATGGATGGCCTTACGCGCAATTCTGCGCTGTTGATCAACTGCATGCCTTGCGGTGTCTCCACCCGTAACACCCCCGTATTGTCTACGCCCCGCGCGATACCTTGGCGGCCATCGCTGAGGGTTACTGGCATGTCACGCAAGACGTCTCTTTGCTGGAAGGCCGCTTGCAATGTTGCAAAGCCTTTTGACTCGAACGCCA
>RFTR01000295.1 GCA_009923345.1 Betaproteobacteria bacterium | reverse complement strand
ATCTTGGGCGGTCAGCGCTTGGTCGAAGAATGGGTGATGGCCATGAACCTGTCGCCCATTCAGTTCATGCTGTTGTCGCAAGCCATCATCTTCATCCTGGGTTGGCCGCTGGAGTGGACCGAAATCATTGTGATTTTTGTGCCTATCTTCTTACCTTTGTTGACGCATTTCCAAATCGACCCCATTTTGTGGGGCGTACTGGTTTTCGTGAACTTGCAAGCCGCTTTCCTATCGCCACCTGTCGCGATGTCGGCCTTCTATTTGAAGGGCGTCTCACCACCGCATGTGACCATCAATCAGATTTTTGCGGGCATGATGCCCTACATGCTGATCGTGATTCTGTGCATGGTGCTGATGTACATCTGGCCAGGATTGACCTTGTGGCTGCCTAATTACCTCTACGGTGGTTAAAGCCTTCGGAGACAACCATGTCCAATCTGTCCGCTGAGTTCCAAGCCCTTGCCAACTACAAGCCCACGCAAAAAGTGCGTTTTGTCACCGCCGCGAGTTTGTTTGACGGACACGACGCCGCGATCAACATCATGCGCCGCATCTTGCAAGGCATGGGCGCAGAGGTCATTCACTTAGGACACAACCGTTCGGTCGATGAGGTGGTGACGGCCGCTTTGCAAGAAGACGTGCAAGGCATCGCCATCAGCTCTTACCAAGGCGGCCATGTCGAGTATTTCAAATACATGGTCGACTTGTTGCGCCAGCGTGGTGGTGAACATATCCAGGTCTTTGGCGGTGGCGGTGGTGTCATCGTGCCGAGCGAAATCCGTGAATTACAAGACTACGGCGTGACCCGTATTTACAGCCCAGAAGACGGCCAAAAAATGGGTTTGCAAGGCATGATCGGCGAAATGATCATGCGTTGCGTGGCGTAAATTGGCGCAACTCATCACCGCATTAGAAAACGCGCAAGTTGCGTCCAATGGGAAAGCGGTCGACCCCGCTTTCAACAAATTGGTCGAGGCAGTTCGCAAAGAAGCACTTAACCACAAAGTGCCTGTTTTAGGCATTACTGGCACGGGTGGTGCTGGCAAGTCTTCGTTGACTGATGAGCTAGTGCGTCGTATGCGCTTAGACCAAGGCGATGAACTGCGTATTGCTGTGATATCTATCGATCCTTCACGCCGCAAGAGCGGTGGCGCTTTGCTGGGTGACCGCATTCGTATGAATGCGATATCGCCTTGGAGTGCAGGCAAAAACACCGCCAAAGACAAAAACGATTCTGGCCAACGCGTTTTCATGCGCAGCTTGGCTACACGCGACTTTGGCAGCGAAATCAG
>RFTR01000294.1 GCA_009923345.1 Betaproteobacteria bacterium | reverse complement strand
TGGGTTTGACCGAGCAAGAGTTCCCCAACTTGTTGTCGCGTTATCCGCATGAATTCTCGGGTGGTCAACGCCAGCGCTTAGCGATTGCTAGGGTTTTGGTGCTCGACCCCAAGGTGATTGTGTTGGATGAACCCACCAGCGCCTTGGATGTCACCACCCAAAAACAAGTGCTGCAATTGCTACAAAAGCTACAAAAACAGCGGGGCCTGAGTTATTTGCTGATCACCCACGATATCGGCGTGATCCGCGCGATGGCGCACCAAGTGCTGGTGGTGCAAAACGCCAAGCTAGTCGATTCGGGCAATTTGGACCACATCCTGAACCATTCCACGCATGCTTACACCCGTCTTTTAGTCAACGCCGGATACGACAAAAAATGAACTAAATCCTTGCAAATCAAGCATTTAGGCGTTACAATGCTTGCTTCACGACCAAACGGGCGGGTAATCACCGCCCGTTTTTTTTGGTCGATTGTTTTTGGTGTTTGGTTTTGGAAGGTTTTTTGTCAAAGTGGCCTTGCAGCAAACAGTGGAAGAAACCGTGACCGGCTTAGGGTACGACCTGGTGGAGATTGAACGCTCCGCAGGTGGTCTTTTGCGTATCACGATTGACCACCCCTGGTCTGCAGAGTCGCCCGAGCTTTTCATCAACGTGGAAGATTGCGAGCGGGTCACCCGTCAGTTGCAGTTTGCCCTCGAGGTCGATGGCTCGCAATACCAACGGTTGGAGGTTTCTTCACCGGGTATTGATCGGGTGCTCCGGCATGCACAAGACTTTGAAAGGTTTACCGGTTCACTGGTGGACTTGACGTTAAAAGCGCCCTTGGGCGCCGCGGCGGCAGGCCAAGTGTCGGCTAACCGCAAAAAGTTTCGCGGCACGCTAGAACGCACCACAGATGGCGCAGTCTGGCAGATCTCATGGCGGGATGTGCCAGAAGCAAAGCCCGGACAAAAAATCAGTAAAAAAAGAATGGATACCCCCGTGCACGTACTGGGGTTCACGTTAGACGAGTTGCGCGAAGCACGTCTGGCACCGATTGTGGATTTCAAGGGCAGAAAGCCCCGTTGAACTTAGGTCTTGAGAAGGAGTAGTCGTTATGAACCGCGAAATGTTGATGTTGGTGGATGCCATCTCGCGCGAGAAAAACGTAGAGCGCGATATCGTTTTTGGTGCTGTTGAATTGGCCCTTGCCCAAGCGACCAAAAAACTATACGAAGGCGATGTAGACATCCGTGTCGCAATGGACCGCGACAGTGGTGACTACGAAACCTTCCGCCGATGGTTAGTGGTTCCGGACGAAGCCGGTTTGCAAAATCCTGA
>RFTR01000293.1 GCA_009923345.1 Betaproteobacteria bacterium | reverse complement strand
TAGGCATTACCCGTGGCGAAGACCGATTCATCAGACGCCAAAAAGATAACGATAGGTGCGATTTCATGGGCTTGTGCCAAGCGACCCATAGGCTGGCGGTTGATAAAGTCTTGCCGTGCTTTCACGGGATCGGCGTAGCTGTTGATACGGTCGTGCAATGAAGGGGTGTCAACTGTCCCAGGGCAAATGCAATTGCAACGGATGCCTTGTCGCACATAGTCAGCCGCCACGCTCTTGGTCAAGCCAATCACGGCAGCTTTGCTGCTACCGTAAACAAAACGGTTTGGAATGCCTTTCAAGCTAGAGCACACACTTGCCATATTGATAATGCTGCTGCTTTGCCCTGTCTTCTCAAAGTGCGCCAGCATCTTGGGCAGCACGCTTTGGATCATCCAAAACTGAGACCGCACATTTAAATTGAAAGCGAAATTCCATTCGTCATCAGTCGCACCCAAGATGGGACCGTTGTGCACGTAACCTGCGCAATTGAAAACAATATCAATCTGCGGAATTTTGGCGACCAGTGTGTGAATGGCTTGCTTGTCCAACACATCCAATACAGATGCATGGATGTTGGCTACGCCATCGAATTTTTTAAGTAGCGCAGCATTGACATCGGTGGCATAGACCGTTGCGCCCTCTGCAGCGAAGGCGCGTGCTGTGGCTTCACCAATACCTTGACCAGCCGCTGTGATCAGCGCTGTTTTTCCTTTGAGTCTCATGGGGTGGTCTCCTGACAGACGCTTATGCGTCTTATTGAATGCATCTTGAAAGCATCGATTTCATGCGGGTTTTCACGATTGTGCATTTGGTATGACGATTGTCCAATGGTGGTATTCCCGCATCCTTGAATCTTGGTAAGCGCTTAACTATCTTTATCCATGTGCGCTTGATGGACTCGCTTACCATTTCTCGCTTTCCCCTCAACCCTTCCACACAAGGAGACAACGATGACAAAAAGAAACCATCTAAAAATACTCGCTAGCGCAGCAGCTTTAGCCTTTGGCTTGATTGCGGCGCCAGTCGCTTTTGCACAGCAAAAGCTGAAATGGGCCCACGTGTATGAAACATCTGAGCCTTATCACACCGAATCGGTATGGGCGGCTGAGGAAATTAAAAAACGCAGCAACGGCAAATTTGATATCCAAGTGTTTCCTGCTTCATCCCTTGGCAAAGAAACCGACATCAACCAAGGCCTCACCTTGGGCACGGTGGACATGATCATCAGTGGCCCATCGTTTGCTGCGCGCACCTATCCACGCTTTGGCATTGCCTACTACCCATTTATCTTCCGAGACGGAGACCATTTGTTGGCTTATTCCAAAAGCCCTGTTTTTCAAGAAATGGTG
>RFTR01000292.1 GCA_009923345.1 Betaproteobacteria bacterium | reverse complement strand
TTTTGCTCCAAAAATTAAAATCAGACAGCAGCCGCACCCGCGACGATTTCCGAAAGTTCTTTCGTGATCGCCGCTTGACGCGTCTTGTTGTAAACCAGTTTGAGTTCGTTGATCACGTTCCCAGCGTTGTCGGTGGCCGACTTCATCGCCACCATCCGTGCAGATTGCTCAGACGCCATGCTCTCCGCCACCGCTTGATAGACCAATGCTTCGACATAGCGAATCAACAGTTCTTCAATGACGGTGTGGGCGTCTGGTTCGTAGATGTAGTCCCAGCCTGGATGGCCTGCTTCGGGCTTGAAGTCGTCGGCAGACAAAGGCAGGAGTTGCTCGACCACAGACTCTTGCTTCATCGTGTTGATGAAGCGTGTGTAGCACAGGTGCACGGAATGGATTTCGCCATTCACATAGCTATCAAGCAACACCTTGACGGGGCCAATCAGCTTGTCCAAATGCGGGGTGTCGCCGAGCATGGTGGCTTGCGACACCACCTTCACGCCAGAACGGTTTAAAAAGCCTAAGCCTTTGTTACCGATGGCCACAGCTTGCGCCGTTTTGCCTTGGGCTTGCAAGTCGCGCAATTTGTGGGACACCATACGCAAGATGTTGGTGTTCAAACCGCCGCACAAGCCTTTGTCAGTGGTGACCACGATAAAGCCTGCACCTTTGGCGTCATTAATTTCCATGAACGGGTGCACGTACTCAGGGTTGGCCTTGCCCAAATTGGCGGCCACATGGCGAATTTTTTCGCTGAACGGGCGCGCCGCACGCATGCGGTCTTGTGCTTTGCGCATTTTGGACGCAGCCACCATTTCCATGGCTTTGGTGATCTTCTTGGTGTTTTCCACCGATTTGATCTTGCCGCGTATTTCCTTACCTGCTGCCATTCGAGGCTCCTTGTTTGGTCAGGTAAGAATTAAGCAAAGGTCTTCTTGAACGCGCCTAGGGCAGCGGTCAGTTCGGCCTCAGCATCTTTGTCCATTGCTTTGTCGGCTTCGAGTTTGGCCAACAAGGCGGCGTGCTTCTGCTTGAGGTAAGCCTGCATTTCGTTTTCAAAATGCAACACTTGTTTGACTTCGATATCGTCAAGGAAGCCTTTGTTCACGGCGAACAATGAAGCGCCCATCAAGCTGATAGGTTGAGGGCTGTATTGGGCTTGTTTGAGCAATTCCGTCACGCGTGCACCACGGTCGAGTTGTTTGCGGGTGGCTTCGTCGAGGTCGGACGCAAACTGTGCGAACGCTGCCAATTCACGGTACTGCGCCAAGTCAGTACGAATACCGCCAGACAAGCCTTTGATGAGCTTGGTTTGGGCAGCGCCACCGACACGCGAAACCGAAATACCAGCGT
>RFTR01000291.1 GCA_009923345.1 Betaproteobacteria bacterium | reverse complement strand
TTTGCCAGAGACCTATGAACAAGTACAAGCCGTATTGCTGACCTGCCATGCCATCGACGCGCCTGTTGTAGCGCGAGGTGCAGGCACTGGGTTGTCTGGCGGCGCCATGCCGCATGCCCTAGGAGTGACGCTTTCACTGGCTAAGTTCAACAAAATTTTGAATATCGACCCCATTGCCCGCACCGCCACCGTGCAGTGCGGCGTGCGTAATCTGGCGATCAGCGAAGCCGTCGCGCATTTGGGTTTGTATTACGCCCCCGATCCTTCCAGCCAAATTGCTTGCACCATCGGTGGCAATGTGGCAGAAAACTCTGGCGGTGTGCATTGCCTGAAATATGGTTTGACTTTGCACAATGTGATGAAGGTCACAGGATTTACCATCGAAGGCGAAGCCATTGAGTTTGGTAGTGATGCACTCGATACGCCCGGATTAGATTTATTACCGCTGGTAGTTGGCAGCGAAGGCATGTTGGCCGTGACGACTGAAGTGACCGTCAAGCTGGTGCCCAAGCCCCAATTGGCGCGTTGCATCATGGCAAGCTTTGACGATATGCGCAAAGCAGGCGATGCCGTAGCGTCGGTCATTGCGGCGGGCATTATTCCTGCAGGCCTGGAAATGATGGACAAGCCCATGACAGCAGCTGTAGAAGGTTTTGTGCATGCGGGCTACGACCTCAACGCCGAAGCGATTTTGCTGTGCGAGAGTGACGGCACCCCAGAAGAGGTGGAAGAAGAAATTGGTCGCATGAGCGAAGTGCTGCGCCAATGCGGCGCAACTGCGATTGCGGTGAGCCAAAACGAAGCCGAGCGTTTACGTTTTTGGAGTGGGCGGAAAAACGCGTTTCCTGCTTCAGGACGCATCAGCCCTGACTACATGTGCATGGACAGCACCATTCCTCGCAAGCGTTTGGCAGATATTTTGTTGGCGATTGCGGAGATGGAAAAGAAATACCAATTGCGTTGCGCCAATGTGTTTCATGCAGGTGACGGCAATTTGCATCCTTTGATCTTGTTTGATGCGAATGACCCTGATCAACTGCACCGCTGCGAGTTGTTCGGTGCAGACATTTTGGAGACCAGTGTGGCCATGGGCGGCACGGTGACAGGTGAGCACGGGGTTGGCATTGAAAAACTCAACAGCATGTGCGTGCAGTTCAGCGCTGAAGAAAACGAACAAATGTTTGCCGTCAAACGCGCTTTCGACGCCAAGGGTTTGTTAAACCCCGGAAAAGTAATTCCTACATTGAACCGTTGTGCCGAATACGGAAAGATGCTGGTACGTGCTGGGCAAATCAAGCATCCTGATTTGCCGCGGTTTTAAAACCTTTTAAATTTAGCGCTTCGCCGATT
>RFTR01000030.1 GCA_009923345.1 Betaproteobacteria bacterium | reverse complement strand
TGTTGGCTCAGTTTGAATTCGCGGCGCAAAGAAGCCAACTCTTCACGCACGAGTTCGACGATCTCACGGCCACGCACCATTTCGTGGTCGCGGATTTCTTGTTCGGCTTCGCTGGCTTTGGCTTTGGCTGTGGGCTTGGCGGTAACTTTCGCTTTCACCGGCTCTGCTTTGGCGTTGACTTGGATGATCGGCTTGGCCACTTGGGTGGCTTGGCGTTCACGCGCTTGGCGCTTGTTGTCTTCCAAGGTTTGGCCCAAGAGCACGTCAAATTTGCTGGCGGGCTCTTTATTAGAGGCGTTAGCAAATTCTGTTTTGAGAAACGGTTCGGCTTCTTCTGTAGTAAGCGCTGGAAGATCGACTGCCACGATGAGCTCGGTCAGGCCATTGACCTGGCTGCTGGAAATGACCAGCACGTCAGGACCGTATTGCGCGATCGCCTTTTCGTTGGCGGCTCTTGCATTGCGGGCGAGGATTCGTTTGAGTTCCATAAGTTGCTCACTCTGTCTTGGTCAATGGTTTAAATCAGTCGTTTTTGTTCTTGGCGTCCACCGTGTGGATCACTTTGACGGCTTGGTCATCTGGGATTTCGCTGTAGGACAGCACTGTCAAATCGTTCACACGGAAGCGTGCGGCTTTCGAGAGCCAGCCTCGGATCACTGGAGAGACCACCAACACGGCAGGGTGTCCCATATCTTCTACGGCGCGCGCACCTTCGCGCAATGCGGCAAATAAGTTTTCAGCCAAGGTCGGCTCCATCACGACGGGCTGGCCAGGCTGGCTTTGTTGCAACACGTTGTGTAGCAACTGCTCAAGCGTGGGCTCCAAGGTCATGACTTGCAAGCTGTTGTCGCCGTCGATGAGGTTTTGCATGATCATGCGGCCCAACTTGGGACGCACGATGGCAGTGAGTTGTTCGGGGTCTTGGGTACGGGTACTGGCTTCGGTCAACGCTTCGGCAATCGTGCGCATGTCACGAATCGAGACGGACTCTTGCAACAGGTTTTGCAAAGTACGTGTCAAGATGCCCAAAGACAATTTGCCGGGGACCAAGTCTTCCACGATCTTGGGCGACTTGGACGCGAGTTTGTCGAGCAATTGCTGGGTTTCGTCGTGGCTGAGCAAATCGGCCGCGTTTTCACGCAAGACTTTATTGAGGTGGGTCGAAATAGCCGTCGCCGCATCGACCACGGTGTAGCCCAGGGTACGGGCTTGGTCGCGTTGTGAAGGTTCGATCCACACCGCTTCCAAACCAAATGCGGGTTCGCGGGTGGCAATACCTTCGAGCTGGCCATAAACCTGACCAGGGTTGATCGCCAATTCGCGACCGACTTTGACTTCGCCCTTGCCACGCACCACGCCTTTGAGCACGATGTTGTAAGAGTCTGGATCGATATTGAGGTCGTCGCGGATACGCACAGGTTGGACCAGAAAGCCCAACTCGGCAGAGAGTTTCTTGCGTACGCCTTTGACGCGTGACATCAGCTCGCCGCCAGTTTCAGCGTTGACCAAAGGAATGAGGCCGTAACCAATTTCCAAACCGATGAGGTCGACTTGGTCGACGTCGTCCCAGTCGAGTTCTTTAGGGCCCTCGGCGGGCGCTGCGTCTTTTTCCGCTTGGACGGCTTGTTCTTCTTGCACTTCTTTAGAGATGATCATCAGGCCCAAACCCGCAGAGGCTGCTGACAAAGTGATGAACATCAGGTGTGGCATGCCAGGCACCATGCCCAGAATGACCAAGATAGCAGCAGATATAAAGAGTGCGGTTGGGTTGGCCAACTGGGTGGAGGCCTGCTCCGTGATCGACTCGGTGGTCGTCACACGGGTCACCACGATGGCGGTAGCCAGTGACAACAACAGAGATGGGATTTGCGCGACCAAGCCGTCACCAATAGTCAGCAAGGTGTAGAGTTTGCCGGCTTCTGCAACGGGCAGGTCGTGTTGGGCGATACCGATGATCAAGCCGCCGATCAAGTTGATCAACAGAATCAACAAGCCCGCTATGGCGTCACCGCTCACAAATTTTGAAGCGCCGTCCATCGAACCGAAGAAATCAGATTCTTGGGCCAATTCGGCGCGACGCTTCTTGGCAGTTTCCTGGTCAATTACGCCGGCATTCAAGTCGGCGTCAATCGACATTTGCTTGCCTGGCATGGCGTCTAAGGTAAAGCGGGCGTTCACTTCGGAGACGCGTCCTGCGCCTTTGGTCACCACAATAAAGTTAATGATCATCAAAATCGCAAAAATGATGAAACCGACCACATAGTTGCCGGCGATCACGAATTCGCCGAAAGCGGCTACCACTTTGCCCGCCGCATGGGCGCCTTCATGGCCGTGGACCAAGATGACACGGGTCGACGCCACGTTCAGCGCCAAGCGCAACATGGTGGCAAATAAGAGGACGGTGGGAAAGGATGAAAACTCGAGCGGCTTACGGGTGCTGATGGCGATCATGATGACCACCAGACTGCACATGATGTTGAAAGTAAACAAAAAGTCTAACAACAGCGGTGGCAGTGGCAACACCAACATGGCCATGATGACGAGCACCACCACCGGAATACTGAGTCCGGTGAGGTCAAATTTCGACAAGTTCTGTCGAATCGTTGACAGAGTGAGTGTGCTCATCAGTGAAATCCAGTTGAAATTGGAACGTTTAGATTGCTTTTTTGCCGTAACACCATGTCACGGCCAAGTACACCAAGCAATCGATGTGCCAACCCAAACTGACACCTAAGCACATGGCAAGGTAAACGGCAAGGTGTGACCTGTCACGGTTCTTGCTTAGTTACTGCGTCAACTTGTTTTGAAACACCATGAACCTCAACAGTTACCTTCCACTGCCAACGGCGCCTCGAACCGCCACTCCTCTCGCAAACAGCCCTGCACAAGGGCCTGCCAGCGGGGCGGATGCTGTCGCCGGTCAGGGCCTGGGGCTCGACTTTGCCCAGATCATGGCGCGGCAATTACAGCAATTGCCAGCCTCACAACGGCAAAGCTTTGCCGCTACGAGCAATGCGATCCATGCGGAAAGCGCGCAAGCCGCTGAGCATGCAGCTCTTTTGGCTAATAAAGATGCGGCGTCGCAGGCGCAAAACCAAGACAAGACAACACCTAAAAACAATGCACGGGTTTCGGAAGATGCCCCAGCACACAAAGAAGACAAGCAAGAATCAAGCGCGAAATCGTCTTCTGGCAGTTCCCACCGCAGCCGTAAAACTTCTACGGATACTCAAGACAACGACTCCGCCTCAGCAACAAGTTGGCAGGGCGACATGCCACATGCATTGGCTCTGGCTGCTTCGGCCGCCAACTCCGTCGCCAACGCTTTGACCAACCCGGCGGCTGGCATACAAGTAGCACGCACGGCAGCTAACTTGGCTGCACAAGAACTTGCCAATGCGTCTGATGCAGCCACCAACAAATTACAAATGTTTGCTCTGAGCCCCAAAGTGCACATCATCACGGACCCACGACAGGCGCCTAGCCCTGAGAGCTTGACCGCATTTGCCAAATCGATGGGCTTAGATGATGCAGCGATTCAAAATTTGATGGGCCCTGCTGCTTCCCAAGCGATGGGCTTAGATGATGCAGCAACGATTCAAAATTTGGTGGGCCCTACTGCTTCCCAAATAAGTACGCCTGGAGCGAATGGTTTTCCATCCACAAGCGCTAATGGACTGCCCAACGGCAACCCTGGTTTCAATATAAGCACATTACTAGGCGCCGCCTTGAATGGTGGGACCGAGAAACCCACTATGGCGCAGACCGAAGCCAGTGCTTTCAACCAAGCGGTGACACAGGCGCTGTCCTCTAGCATGCAAAGCCCTGCTGCAAACGCCAATCTATTACAAAGCGCCGCGGCTGCGCCATTGAATTTTGGAATCAGTGGCTTGCCTGTTAATGGCTTGAGCCAAGCAGAGATGGCATCGATCCAGCATATCCAGATGACTGTTTTGCCACCGGCCGTATTGCCCGTTCAAAGTGGCAATACTTCCCAAGCTTTCAACATGCCAAGCACTGCGTCAGTGTTGTCTTTGCTAGATGGCAAGTTGCAGGAACAAGACATTACGAGCTTGGCGTCTAGCTTTTCTCAAAATATGGGAGAGCAAAGCGAGTCCGGCACTTCTGACACATCGGGTCAATCGTCTTCTGGCTTTGCGCAAACACTAGCACAGTCCAATGCCAGCGATAACCGCTCTGTGGCCAACAAAGAGGTCGCAACAGTTGCTACCCCTTTGAACGAGGTGTACGACCAATTGAGCGACAAACTTGCGACTGAAATGGCCGCGCGCATGCACAAGCAATTGAGCGACGGCCAATGGAAAATGAAGTTTGGCTTACGCCCAGCCCATTTGGGTGGCGTTGAAATTCAACTCGAAATGAAAGACGGCAAACTCGATGCCGTGTTCCGTGCAGAAAACGCGATGACGCGCGATCTGTTACAAAACAGCACGCAACGTTTGCGCGACGCACTTCAAAACTTTGGTATTAACGCGGGCTTTGTACAAGTGGGACAAAACGGTAGCCAAAGCCAACAAAACGCCTCTGGAAATTCAACACCGCAACCCCAAGTTAGGGACAATTCCAGAGCAGGCACCAACAACAGCGACACTACAGCCCAAGTCGTTGCAAACCGTGGCAAAGACAGTTCGTCATTGCTTGACTTGTACGCTTAAAACTAACAGATCACAATCTGACCCTTAGGAGAAAACACTATGGCAACCGCAGAAGCACCAGCAGCAGCAGAAGAAGTCGTCGAAGGCGAACCGAAAAAGAAGAAGCCGATTCTTCTAATCGCCTTGATCGCCATTTCAACGATCCTCTTATTGGTCGTAGTGGTCTTCTCTACCCTTTATTTCTCGGGATTTTTCGAGCATAAGAGTGAGGCGGCGGCACATGAAAAGGTCGACGAACTCAACAAAGAAGCCGAAGCAGCCAAGGCCACGCCTGGTGGCCCCGATAAAGTGACGAAAGACAGTGTAAATACGCGCTTTGAGAACACCTATCTGCAAATCGACAAGGAGTTCATGACCAACCTCACTGCCAGCAAAAAAGTGATGGTCGTGCAAATTGCCGTGATGACGCACTATGACAACCGGGTGTTCGACAACGTCAAAAAGCATGAATTTGCGATTCGCTCAGGTATTTTGGATGTGATGCGCCAAACCACAGAGGCTGAGGCGTCACGCCCAGACTTCCGTAGTGAACTCGCCGCCAAAATCAAAGTCGTGATGAACGATATCTTGAAGAAGTACGAAGACTTTGGTGGTATCGAAGACGTTTTCTTCACGTCGTTTGTGATGCAATAAATCCGCACGACAAGACATAAGAACCAATCGTTATGAAATCTAATCTGCTCTCGGATGAAGAACTCGCCGCTCTCTCAGAGGGCGTGCGCGACGGTTCGATCGAGACCGACACTGGGTTCAACACCAAGGTGCGGGTGCGCAAACACGACCTCGCTAGCGAAGACAGTAGCCTAGGGGTCAATGTTTCGTCGATCGACATGATCAACGAGCGTTTTATCCGTATGTTCAGAATGGGTTTGCTCGAAGTTTTGCGAACTAGCCCGCGCGTCAACCCTACGCGTGTGCGGATCATGAAGTACAGCGAATACCTGCAAGATTTAAAGCCGCCATTGGCTGTCAATATGATTCGCATGGGGCCACTACGTGGCAACTCGGTAATCATCATCGACCCCAATGTGGTGTTTAGCTCGCTAGACAGCTTTTTTGGCGGTTTTGGCAAAGGTGTTACCGATTTACCACCCGGGCGTTTGTTTACTCCGACCGAATCGCGCATCATCAAAATTATTTTGGAAGTGTTCTTCCGATCACTGACCGACGCATGGGCGCCTTTGATGCCGATCGAATGCGAACATATCAGCTCTGAAATCAACCCCCATTTCGCCCAAATTGCCGATGAGAACGACTTGGTCGTGTTGAGTCGCTTTGAAGCCGATGCAACTGCTAGCGGCGGGCGCGGATTCATCGATTTGGTCTACCCCTACGCCACCCTGAAGCCTGTTCGCGAATTGCTCAGCAGTCGCGTCTCTAGCGGCGAAGGGAACGAAGAATCCGATCGCAAGTGGCGCAGTGATTTGGCTGCAGCCGTAGGCGACGCGAAATTGGAATTGCAGGTCACGATGGGCGAAGTCAAAACCACTTTGCACCATTTAAACAACTTGCAAGAAGGCGATTTGTTGTTCTTTAAGAAAGACGACACAGCGCTGATGACTGCCAACGGCGTCCCTGCTTTCCACGTCAATGTGGGAACACGCGGTTCGCAAGTTGCCGTGCAAATCGACCATGAACATGTTCATGGAAAACTTTGAGTTAGGAAACCACCATGAGTGAAAACACCGAAAACACCGAAACAGAAGCTGAAGAAGCACAAGTGCCTGCTGAACAAGCAGGGCATGAGGAGCACGAGCCCACGCTTGAGGACTTCAAGCCGACGATGCCTGGCAACATCAACCCCGAGGTGTTGCAAAACATTGTGGTGAATTTGTCGATCGAAGTCGGTCGTGCAGAAATCAAAATCAAAGATCTGATGCGTTTGACCCAAGGTAGCGTGGTGGAACTCGACCGAATTGCGGGCGAACCACTCGACTTGCTGGTGAACAACTCGGTTGTCGCGCAAGGCGAAATCGTTTTGGTCAATGACCGCTACGGCGTGCGCTTGACGCGCGTGGTGCCCTCATCTGAGCGCTTGAAGCTGGTTTAAAACATTCGCCAAAACGTTTGCTGCTGTATTGCACATTGGGCGTTTGGCATAAGAGATGACAGTAGATCTGGTCGACCGTCACGCGATTACGAATTTGCGCAAGATGTGCAAACTAGAGCGTGCACGACTGGCACGTATGACCGATTTAAGCCTGCAACAAATCACCCAACTCGAAGAAGGTGGCGTCAGCGCTTTTAGTTCGGTGGAATTCAAAATCCAAGCGGCGCTCAAAGTCGCTTCTATTTTGAGCGGCGTGCAAGACAACGGATTGCCTGTGGCCAATGTGTTTCACAGCAGCAGAGCCAAAGCTTCGCAAATGGGGATGGCCGTTTCCTACCAAGCACCAAGCGTAAAACCAGCCAAACCGAAATACCCAGACTCGCCTGAGTTTTTCAAGATGTTGTTGATATTTTTGGTGTTGGCATTTTTACTCGTAGCAGTGGCAATGCCATTGCTATTTGCTATCCCGAACCAAAGCAACTTAGACCACACGGTCACGGTGCAACCTATCAATAATTAGTTTGCGCTGATCTTGCGACCGTTCAAAGGCTGCACTGGGCGTGCATTTTTCTTAAATGGGAAGTCAGCCACTTGCTTTTTACCGATGTCCATGGCGGTCTTCAAAATGTAGAAGTTCACGCCTTCGGTACAAGGTGGCGTAGTGAGTGAGCCTTCGTAGCTGTAGTGCGTGAGGGCGGCGGGCACCAGTACAGCTGGATTGAATTTCACACCGTCGACTACGACCTCTGGGCCTTCTGCTTTTGGCGCTTTGTCCCAAATCGTTTTGATGGCGTCGTTGTCTTTGCCTTCGTTGAGCAAAACGCCGAGAACCGCTAATTTACCTTCAGCACTCTTATGTACGAAGTGCGCCACCATCGCCATGGGTTTGCCGTCGATTTGCTCTTCGCTAGGACGGTGGAAATGGAACTGCAACAGGTTGTAGACGTCTTTGTTGATCTTCAACGTACTGCCAGGCTCCACATTGACTTGGATGGTGTGCCCGTTGTTCAAAATTTTGAGGGGGCCTTCTTTGTAAGCGACAGCCAGCACGTCTTTAGACTTCTCAAAAGGACCCGCGATATTGAGTGGCGCTTGCTTGGTGCCTTTGCCACAAGTGGGGAACTCATTGCCCCATTTGTCTGGTCCCATTTCACCCACGTAGTCCCAATGTGGCGCGTGGGCTTTTTTACCGTGGCCTTTATCTCCCTCGACCGCACAATCAGCCAACACTTTGACTTTTTGACCAGCCGCTGCAAGCGCATTTTGTGCGGCACAAATAGATTTGAGACGGGAAGTCCACTCGGCCATTTCGAGCGCTTTTTCAAATGCGCTGACGGTGTCAGGATCGTCTGCGCCCTTGGTAAGCATACGCAATGCACCCAAACCTAATTGGCGCTCGCTGATGATCGGACCTTTTTGTGCCTTGATGAATGCTTCGTAGTCTTGCAAGACCACACCATTGGAGAAAGCGTCCTTCATGGCCGCCATTTGCTTGGCAGCAGACTCGTATTCCGCCACTTTTTCTTGCGCTTCTTTTAGCTCTTTGGAGGTTTTGTCCAACTCTTGTTGGGCTTCTTCCATGCCTTCACTGGCTTCAGTCAATTCACCCATGACGTGGCTCTTGCCAGAATAACTCCAGTAAGCCACGGTGACAGCGCCCGCTAAAAGCAAGCCCATGAGGATTTCAAATATCAGACGTAAATGTTTTTTCATAGCCGTTCACTGTGATGGTTTGCGTACCTATCGGCACATGGTTGGTCAACCTTTAGCACCTACAATGGTAACTCTTCAACAGCCTCTGGATCTAAACCATGAACCGCTGCACACATGACGGGAGATTTCCCGTATGAGCCCCAAAGTATTTATTAAAACCTTCGGTTGCCAAATGAACGAGTACGACTCGGACAAGATGGCAGATGTTTTGGGCCAAACCCAAGGCTACGAAAAAACCAGCAATGTCGACGAAGCCGACCTGATCGTCTTCAACACCTGCTCTGTGCGCGAGAGAGCGCAAGAAAAAGTTTTCTCCGATTTAGGTCGCGTCCAGCACCTTAAATCCAAAGGCGTCAAGATCGCGGTTGGCGGCTGTGTGGCCAGCCAAGAAGGCGAAGCCATCATTGCCCGTGCACCTTATGTAGACGTGGTGTTTGGCCCGCAAACTTTGCACCGCTTACCTGAATTACTCGACCAACGCAAAACGCTCAAGCGTCCACAAGTCGACATCAGTTTTCCTGAAATCGAAAAATTCGACCATCTGCCCCCTGCGCGTGTAGAAGGCGCCAGCGCTTTCGTGAGCATCATGGAAGGTTGTAGCAAATACTGTAGCTATTGCGTGGTGCCTTACACCCGCGGCGAAGAGTTCAGCCGTCCCTTGGACGACGTGATGAAAGAAATAGCGGCCTTGGCAACACAAGGCGTGAAAGAAGTCACACTGTTGGGACAAAACGTGAACGCTTACCGAGGCGTGATGGGAAACACTGCAGACATTGCCGACTTCGCCTTGTTGATTGAATTGGTGGCCGATATCCCTGGCATTGAGCGCATCCGCTACACCACTAGCCACCCCAACGAATTCACCCAGCGCTTGATTGACGTGTACGCCAAAGTACCCAAGTTAGTCAGCCACTTGCATTTGCCCGTGCAACACGGAAGTGATCGCATTTTGATGGCGATGAAGCGCGGCTACACCGCTATGGAATACAAAAGCACGGTGAAAAAACTGCGCGCCATTCGCCCTGATATGGCGATGAGTTCAGACTTCATCGTGGGCTTTCCGGGCGAGACCGAAGAAGACCACCAAAAGTTGATCAAGCTGATGCACGACATCTACTTTGACAACTCGTTTAGTTTTATTTTTAGCCCTCGCCCCGGTACTCCGGCTGCCAATTTGCACGACGAAACGCCGCATGCGGTGAAATTGCGCCGTTTGCAAGAGGTGCAGAAAATCATTGATGACAACATGCGTGCGATCAATGTAGAACGCGTGGGTACCGTGCAAAAGATTTTGGTCGACGGCATTTCACGTAAAGATGCCAACGAACTTCGTGGCCGCACCGAATGCAATCGCGTGGTGAATTTTCAAGCGGGTCCGCTCTCAGAGCGTTTGATGCACCAACTTATTGATGTGCGGATTACAGAGGCCAATCCGCACTCGCTGCGCGGTGAAGTGGTGTTATCGGAGAGCGCGGTTTAGCGCATTCCAGGAAAACCACCGCCCATTCCTGGCATGCCTTTCATGCCACCCAAGCGCTTCATCATCTTCATCAAACCGCCACCGCGCATTTTTTTCATCATGTCTTGCATTTGCTCGAACTCTTTGATCAAGCGGTTCACGTCTTGCACCTGAACACCGGCGCCTGCAGCGATGCGGCGTTTGCGTGTCGCTTTGATGAGCTCAGGTTTGCGCCGCTCTAAGTCGGTCATGCTGTGGATGATGCCTTGCTTGCGACCAATGTCTTTCTCAGCCTTGCCCATATCGACGTCTTTGGCTTTCGCGGCCATTTGGCTTGGTAGTTTGTCCATCAAATTGGACAAACCGCCCATGGATCGCATTTGCTGAATTTGCGAGAGAAAGTCGTTCAAGTCAAAGTTGTCACCGCGTTTGACTTTGTCAGCCAACTTTTGCGCGGCCGCCATGTCGACGCCCGCAGTGACTTGCTCGACCAACGCCAGTATGTCGCCCATGCCCAAGACACGCTGCGCGTGGCGGTTGGCGTCGAACAATTCCAAGCCGTCCATTTTTTCGCTGGTGCCCGCGAACTTGATCGGCACGCCAGTGATTTGCCTAACCGACAAGGCCGCGCCGCCGCGTGAGTCACCATCGAGCTTGGTCAACACTATGCCCGTCAAAGGCAATGCGTCTTTAAATGCTTTGGCTGTGTTGATCGCGTCTTGGCCTTGCATCGCATCGACCACAAACAAGGTTTCAACCGGATTCAATACATTGTGCAAGGCTTGAATTTCTTGCATCAAGGCTTCGTCAATACCTAAGCGGCCTGCGGTGTCGACCAACAACACGTCAAAGTAATGCTTGCGTGCATAGTCCAGCGCTTCACGTGCAATATCTTGCGGTTTTTGATCAGCGCTGCTGGGAAACCACTCGGCGCCCACTTGTGCGGTAACGGTTTTGAGTTGTTCAATCGCTGCAGGTCGGTAAACGTCGCCCGATACCGTCAACACTTTCTTTTTACGTTGTTGGATTAACCAACGCGCGAGTTTGGCGGTAGTAGTGGTTTTACCCGCGCCTTGTAAACCGGCCATCAAAATGACTGCGGGTGGTTGCGCAGCCAAATTCAGATCGCTCACGCCATCGCCCATGGTGGCGGCGAGTTCTTGGTTAACGATGCCGACCAAGGCTTGGCCCGGCTGCAAAGAACCGATGACTTCTTGCCCCAGGGCCTTTTCTTTCACCCTTGCGATGAAGTCCCGCACCACAGGCAATGCCACATCAGCCTCCAGCAAGGCCATGCGTACTTCGCGCAACATGTCGGCGACATTGCTTTCGGTGATGCGCGCCTGACCGCTGATTTGTTTGACGAGTCGGGAGAGTTTGTCGGTAAGGGCTGAAGCCATATTTATCCCCATAGGGGTTTCATGAGATGCGTCGAGCAAAACGCTAAACTTGCCCGATGATTTTAGCCAGTGACATCTCTCCTAACCTTTGGTTAGGAATACCCACCGCTTTTGCTTACGCACTCACCGCGTGGCTGGGCCCTCGCCTCGCATCTGGTGCTGGACACCGCTTGTTGGTCGCACCTTGGCTCCTACATGGTCTTGGATTGGCTTTTGCTCTATTTGGATCACAAGATGGGGTCATGCGTTTTGGTTTTGCGCCCGCTTTGTCGACCACGGTATGGCTGATGCTGACCTTTTATGTGTTGGAGCAGCACTGGTTTCCACGACTCAAAACCCGCTGGACACTGATGGTTCTTGGCGCTTCAGTCGTTTTGATTGCTGCGGTGTTTCCTGGCGCACCGATGCACTCCAATGCGTCTGCTTTGTTACCTTTGCATTGGGCTTTGGGAATTGCGTCATACGGACTCTTTGCTGCGGCGCTCGTGCATGCCACCATCCTGTCGCAGGCGGAAAAAAATATGCGCATGGCGGTCGATGCATCGATCGATGTGCCCATCCTCACTTTGGAGCGGTTGACATTTCGCTTCGTCTCAGCGGGCTTTGTCTTGCTGACAGCTACGCTTCTCGCAGGGTGGTTGTTTGGAGACAGTTTGTATGGCGCCAATGCCGCTTGGCGTTGGGACCACAAAACGGTTTTCTCCGTGTTGTCTTGGCTCACCTTCGCGGTCTTGCTTGTGGGTAGGCAACGTTTCGGCTGGCGAGGACGCACTGCTATTCGGTTTCTTTATACGGGCACCGGCTTGCTCTTGCTTGGGTATGTAGGCTCACGCTTTGTGATGGAAGTGGTTCTGGGCCGCACAGCATGAAATACCTGATCTGGGTAGCGGTCATCTTTGCCGTTTTATGGTGGATTCGTCAGCAGCGCAGTGGAAAGCGTTCACCTTCTTTTAAAAAAAGCAAAGTTCCCAATGTCATGTTGCCCTGTGCGCACTGCGGTTTGCATATTCCTGAAAAAGAAGCCGTGTTTGGAAAACTCTTAGCCAATGGGGAACCTGCGCCCTACTGCACCCAACAACATTTGCAAGAACACGAGGGCCGTACGTGAACCTTGGGGTTTCGCAGTGGCACGAGGGTTGGTGGTCGCACGCCGTGCGCATAGATTCCCCCAACTTTGGAGAACGTCCAAACCATGTACAGATTGACTTGCTGGTCATTCACTCCATCAGTTTGCCGCCTGGCGTGTATGGCGGCCCTGAAATAGAAGCGCTGTTTACCAACCAACTTGACTGGGACGCCCATCCCTACTTTGCAAGCATTCGCGGTATGCAAGTCTCCTCACACTTTGTGATTCGCAGAGACGGCAGCCTGATGCAGTTCGTGAGTTGTAACAAACGTGCGTGGCATGCCGGCGTGTCGCATTACCGCGGGCGTGATAACTGCAACGACGATTCGATTGGTATTGAACTCGAAGGTTTAGAGGGCGAAACATTCGATGTAGCGCAATACGAAACTCTTTCACTCTTGTGCACACAATTGATAAACAACTACCCCATTGCGCACATCGCAGGCCACGAAGACATCGCGCCTGGTCGCAAATTCGACCCTGGCGCAGGCTTTGATTGGCATTTACTCCAAGATAAATTAGTACTTTCAAATTCATTTTTTCCGCCTACGCGCTTAGGCGAAAAAATAGCAAAAAAAAATATTTAATTGCTTTCCCTATGTTGGGATGGGTGGACTATTTTGTCTTCAGTAGACGCACTCCCAATTTCTTGGGCATTGGCGAAGCAAACACATTTAAAAAGCGCATGGAATAAAGCTTTTATTTAAAAACCCTAATCTCTACATGGCCTGATTCAGTTATCGCCTTGCTAAAAATTAATGACGTTTTTGCCATACGGAAGAAAAAAGCCCTTTATCCTTGAAAACACTACCCCTAGTGCCTTGAAGGAGTCACGCACACCAGATATAGTGTGGGGTCGCGTTGCTTCACTTTTAAAAAGTTCGTCTTTCAAGTTGCAAGCCACCCGCACACATGAATTGAATAACAGGAAGAAAAACGACATGCAACTTGTTGAATCCACTACAAAAATTAATCCAACACCTTTCCCCGCTACCACCCAAGACCGCATCAGCGCCGACAGCCCCACCCTGTTGGCCCACTACCAAATTATTCGCCGCAATGGCGCGGTAGTTCCGTTTGAGCCCGCCAAGATTGCCGTGGCCATGATGAAGGCGTTTTTGGCCGTGCATGGCACCCAAGGCGCGGCGTCTGCCAGCGTGCGTGAAACCGTGGACGTTTTGACCCAAGCCGTGGTCCGTGCCTTGATGCGCTCACGTCCAGGCGGTGGCACCTTCCACATCGAAGACGTGCAAGACCAGGTCGAACTCGGTTTGATGCGCGGTGGCCATCACGAAATCGCTCGCGCTTACGTGCTCTACCGCGAGCGCCGCACCCAAGAGCGCGCCCACACCAAAGAACAAGCCGCGCCCGCAGCCCCCACCATGCATGTGCTTGAAGGTGGTCAACGCGTGCCATTGGACCTGCAGCACCTGCAACGTTTGATCAATGACGCTTGCGCCGGTTTGGGCGCGGATGTGCGTGCAGAGCCCATCATGGCCGAGACCATGCGTAACCTCTACGACGGCGTGCCGATGGACGAGGTCTACAAAGCCGCGATCTTGGCCACCCGCACCTTAATCGAAAAAGACCCCGACTACACCTACGCCACTGCACGCTTGCTGATGCACACCATCGCTAAAGAAGTGTTGGGCAAAGAAGTCCTGCACGCCGACATGGGACAGCACTACGCGCAGTATTTCCCACAGTTCATCAAAAAGGGCGTTGACAACGAATTGCTCGACCCACAAATGTTGCAGTTTGACTTGCAGCGCTTGGGCTCTGCTCTCAAAGCCGGTCGCGATTTGAAGTTTGACTACCTCGGTCTGCAAACCCTGTATGACCGCTA
>RFTR01000290.1 GCA_009923345.1 Betaproteobacteria bacterium | reverse complement strand
TCATGGAAGTTTGCCAAGCCTGCTTTAAAGCGTCTGCGAATCACTGGCTCAGGTATGTTGTGACCGCCTTGAAGCACACGGCGTGCAACCCTTGACACTGCAATGTCTTCATTGGGCAATGACAAGAACCACAGCTTGACTTGGTAGCCAAGGTGTTGCCATACTGCAATTTTTTTCAAATAGGCTAGGCCCGCAAGCGTGGTTTCAAATGCAAAGCTTTGACCAGCGTCCACGCATTCATCAATTTCTTCCAGCATCAAGCGGCCAGCCTTAAATGCTGCAGACTCTGGATTGAATGGAGCCAAGCCCGCAGCGATCAAATCGGCATTGATAAAGCGCAGCGTTTGTGCTTCAGCAGGCAAAAAGTCACGGGCAAAAGTAGTTTTGCCAGCGCCGTTGGGTCCTGCAATGATGATGATTTTCTTCAAATTCCGCCTGTGTTTTCTTTATTTTATGCCCTGCAGGGTCGCTTGCCAACCTCAGGTAGTGGGCCGCAACCTCAGACCTTGTTTCGATTAACCAAAAAACAAAGGACTTGCTTGATTTGGGATCAATCAGATCAATGACCCAGGTAATTGGGCTATTTGGGCATATGGGAAGTGGCAACAATTACTATAAGCGCATGACTTTTTGAGATTTGGCAACTAATCTGTATATTCCAGCTAAATACCTGTGAATTTCAGGATTTCTCAAGTCCTGACTGCAAGGGGGCAGCACTTGATCAAGATCACCGTTGATGCAAAGGTTTATCAAGCCCTGAGCCTGGCTTTTCCTAAACCTGCCAACTCTGCGCACAGAGCACTGGCTAAATACATCCGAGTACTTGAGAACAAGCTGTTTAAAAGCCTGCACTTTGCAGCTACACCGCTACAGCAAAAGTTAGATCTGTTCACCATTTCGCTTAAAGAACTTGCGAATGAGGGCGGACAAATTGGTCCACAAAAAATGGTCTTGCACCGTTGGTTGCGTGAGAACAACCTAAGCCTCGTGGAACCTGTGATCCTCGGTTCCAACCTGACTGGTGGCGTTAGTCAATGTCGCTTGACGGAACTTGTGACCATGGTGGACACCTTGGCTATTGAGGAAACCATATTGACATCCATCAGCAGTGACCGAGAGTTAGATCAGTATCTCGGGGGTGATGAATTCAGCAGCTATCAACTGGTTAATCTGCTGTATCCAGAGATCAAGCGCCGAGCTAGTGATGCAGAGCTTGATGATCTGTTTGATGTGTTGCCAGTGGACGTGGAAAGCGTCAAAAGCTACATCGTTTGGCTGAGCACAGAAGCTGAACTCATCACTTTACAAAAGAAGAATCAAGCGCTGCGCCAAGCTCGGATTATTTTGGCG
>RFTR01000289.1 GCA_009923345.1 Betaproteobacteria bacterium | reverse complement strand
ATCGCAAGGCAATCATTCTTCTTGAAGATGGATGCACTACGTTCTCAAACATCCATGGCCTCACTTATATCGGTTTCCCCAGGAACAAGATCGCAGCATGTTTTGAGGAAATTAGAAGAGTACTAGAGCGTGAGCGAATTGAGGCCTAACTTCCCGCCCAGCTCAAGCGTTAATTTAACTCTCAGTTTTTTGTAGATACAATTTAGTATGCTCACATGGGACGAAGCAAAGCGCAAGCAGAACATCAAGACTCACGGTCTTGACTTCGTCGGATGCGATGCAATCTGGGACCACTTCACAGTCACACGCGAAGACAAACGACAAGATTACGGCGAAGAACGTTTGGTGTGTTTCGGTCTTCTGGCGACAGAAGTGGTTGTGATGGTTTACACAGAACGCCCGAGAGGGCCTCACGTGATCTCGCTGCGAAAGGCAGAAAAACATGAAGCTCGCTACTACCGCCAAGTTGCCAAAGAAAACCTCGGCTAAGGTCAATGACCCAGACAATCCCGCATGGACTGAGGACATGCTGGGTGCGCCAGTGCTTAAACGGGGTCGTGGGCCACAGGCCGCCCCGACAAAAATCCTCACCTCTGTTCGCTTGGATGCGGACATCTTGGAATATTTCAAATCGCAGGGCGCTGGCTATCAGTCGCGTATCAATGCAGCTCTGCGCGCGGTGGTGGAGCGAAATTCAAATGGCCGGTCCAAAACTACAACGCGAAAGCGCGTCGCAGCTTGACCTCGACTTAAACCGCCCTCAAATCCCCCTCGCCCTATCTCCCTTAAACCTAGCTGCCATACCCGCAAAGTCCCCCGCATCCAGCGCATCCCGCACTTCTTGCATCAGGTTCAAGTAGTAATGCAGGTTGTGCACCGTGGCCAGCATGGGGCCGAGCATTTCGCCGCAGCGGTCTAGGTGATGCATATAAGCGCGGCTGAAACCTTCGCGTCCGCCATCGTGCCAACTCACGCCTGACGTGCCCGCACACGCATAACACGTACAGCTTGGGTCGATGGGCTGCGGGTCGCTTTTGTGGCGCGCGTTTCGCAATTTCAAATCGCCATAGCGTGTAAACAAAGTGCCGTTGCGCGCATTGCGCGTGGGCATGACGCAATCAAACATGTCCACACCAACGCGCACGCCTTCGACCAAATCTTCCGGCGTGCCCACGCCCATCAGGTAACGCGGCTTGTGCGCGGGCAAGCGGTGCGGCGTGTGCGCCATGATGCGCAGCATTTCGTCTTTGGGTTCGCCCACGCTCACGCCGCCGACCGCGTAGCCGGGGAAATCCATGTCCACCAAACGCTCTAACGACTCTTGGCGCAGCGACTCAAACATGCCGCCTTGCAC
>RFTR01000288.1 GCA_009923345.1 Betaproteobacteria bacterium | reverse complement strand
ACCGATGATCTCTGACTTGCAGTTCATCAGCCAATACCGTGTGCCCTACCAATTTAAAAACGTTTTGACCCAATATTTGCAGTTGGGTAGCTTTTGGAAATCGAGCGATGGCGTCTATTTGAATGACATGGACGGGAACCGCTACATCGACGTCACAGGTTCGTATGGTGTGAACTTGTTGGGACAAGATTTTTACAAGGAATGCGTGGAAGAAGGCGTTGCCTTGGTCAAAGACTTGGGCCCCGTTTTGGGTTCCTACCACCCCTGTGTATTGGACAACGTGCAGCGCTTGTGTGCCATCTCCAATAAAGACGAAGTGTCTTTCCATATGTCTGGCACCGAGGCCGTCATGCAAGCTGTGCGATTGGCGCGCTACCACACAGGTAAGCGCAAATTGGTGCGATTCGCTGGCGCGTACCACGGCTGGTGGGACGATGTGCAGCCAGGCCCTGGCAACCCCATGCCCCCTTCGGACGACACCTTGACCTTGCGCGACATGCACGATTCGACTTTGCGTGTGCTGAACCACCGCAACGATATTGCCTGTGTGTTGATCAACCCTCTGCAGGGCTTGCACCCCAGCCAAGCAGCACCAACAGATTCGACCTTGGTAGATGGCAAGCGTTTCGCGAACTTTGATAGAAAAGCCTATACCCAATGGTTGCAACAGTTGCGCGAAGTTTGTACCCGCAAAGGTATCGCACTCATATTTGATGAAGTCTTCTTGGGATTCAGATTGGCCAAGGGCGGAGCCCAAGCGTATTTCGGAATCGATGCAGATTTGGTGACCTACGGCAAAACACTGGGTGGCGGATTGCCAGTGGGCGTTATCTGTGGGAAAAAGGAATGGATGAAACGTTTCAACGATGAAAAACCCGTCCAAGTTTGCTTTGCGCGTGGAACGTTCAATGCAAGCCCCTACGTGATGGGAAGCATGAACGTCTTCTTGAAGCGACTTGACACCAAGCCAGTTCAAGATTTGTACGATAACTTGGACGTTACATGGGAGAGAAGACTCGTTGAAATGAACCAACGCCTGGCTGAAGAAAAGTTGCCAGTCCGTGTAGCTGGTATGTCTACGGTGTGGACCGTGTTGTACCAAACGCCAAGCCGATACAACTGGTTGCTTCAATATTATTTGCGTGACCAAGGCATTGCTCTGAGCTGGATTGGAACGGGTCGCATGATCTTTAGTCTGAATTTCACGCAAGCGGACTTCCAATCATTTGTAGAGCAGTTTGTGCAAGCTGCCCACCACATGGAGAAAGACCAGTGGTGGTGGGTGCCTGAGGGTCAAACCAATCAAAAAGTCAGACGTGCAATTTTGAAAGAGGTATTGAGAGAGAAGTTCACTTAAATTTAGTGGCTTTTCACGTGCAC
>RFTR01000287.1 GCA_009923345.1 Betaproteobacteria bacterium | reverse complement strand
AAGCGCGAGATTCCCGGGTACTACCTCAACATCACGCATTACGCACAAGAGTTGCTAGACCATGTGCAAGTCGGCAATGACAAAGCCACGCTGACAGGTTGGCCAGACAAAGTGCGTTTGATGCAAGAGAACTGGATCGGTAAAAGCGAAGGTGTGCGGTTTGCTTTCACGCACGATATCCGTGATGCGTCGGGTGCGTTGATACAAGATGGGCGCATGTATGTGTTCACTACCCGTGCTGACACCATCATGGGTGTGACGTTTTGTGCGGTGGCACCTGAGCATCCTTTGGCTTTGCATGCGGCTTTTGGTAATGCTGCGTTGGCTGCTTTTATTGAAGAGTGCAAGGCGGGGGGGACTACTGAGGCTGAGTTGGCTGTGAAAGATAAGTTGGGTATGCCCACCGGACTTTTTGTGAAACATCCTTTGACTGGTGAGACGGTGGCTGTTTGGGTGGGTAACTATGTGTTGATGTCTTATGGGGATGGGGCGGTGATGGGGGTGCCTGCGCATGATGAGCGGGATTTTGCTTTTGCTTTGAAATACGCGCTTCCAATTAAACCTGTTGTTGCTGTTCTTTCCTCCGGAAAGGCGGCGCCGACATCAGGTACGCCGGGCTCCTCATACGCTGGCGCAAAATCGTCACCCGGCGCACCTGATGCCGGCACCTCTTTGGGCTTGAAAAATGCGTTTCCGGAGCGGGCCTCTGCGGCGTTGGGTAAGCCAGGCGCCGATTTTGCGCCAGCCTATGAGGTGAATGGCTTACCCAATGGCGCAGAGGCCTTGGCGTTTGACAAGTCAACTTGGCAAGACTGGTATGCAGAAAAGGGGCGCGGCGTCGCTATCAATTCTGGCAAGTACGACGGGCTTGCTTTTAAGGCTTGTGTCGATGCGGTGGCTGCTGATTTGGTTGCGGTTGGCTTAGGCGAGAAGAAGACTACTTGGCGATTGCGCGACTGGGGTGTGTCGCGTCAACGGTATTGGGGCACGCCGATTCCAATCATCCATTGCGACGAGCATGGTGCTGTGCCCGTCCCTGAAAAAGATTTGCCGGTGGTGTTGCCACAAGACTGTATTCCGGACGGGTCGGGTAATCCGCTGAATAAGCATGCTGGGTTTCACCATGGCGTGACGTGTCCGGTGTGCGGCAAGGCTGCGCGACGTGAGACGGACACGATGGATACGTTTGTCGATTCGTCTTGGTATTTCATGCGCTATTGCGATCCGACGAATACCGAGAAGATGGTGGCCGATGGCACGGACTATTGGATGCGTGATGCTGCGCATTCGACCGGTGGTAGCGGCATGGACCAGTACATCGGTGGTATTGAGCATGCGATTTTGCATTTGCTGTATGCGCGGTTCTGGACCAAGGTGATGCGTGATTTAGGGC
>RFTR01000286.1 GCA_009923345.1 Betaproteobacteria bacterium | reverse complement strand
TTGCCACGGCCCTTGGCGCGTGCGGTGAATCGCTTGAGGGTTGCGCCTTGTTCCACGTAAATGGTTTTGACACGCAATTCATCAATGTCAGCACCGTCGTTGTGCTCGGCGTTGGCAATCGCCGACTCCAGCACTTTTTTGACGATACCCGCTGCTTTTTTCTGGGTGAAGTTCAGGATGTTCAGGGCCTGGTCCACTTTTTTACCGCGAATCAAGTCTGCAACCAACCGGCCTTTGTCGACCGATAAGCGCACACCTCGCAGGACTGCACGTGTTTCCATAGATGCTCCTTACTTCTTCTGAACTTTTTTGTCAGCCGGATGGCCTTTGAAGGTACGCGTCAAGGCGAATTCGCCCAACTTGTGACCCACCATCTGATCGGTGATGTAGACCGGCACGTGTTGTTTGCCGTTGTGGACCGCGATGGTCAAGCCGATGAAATCGGGCAGGATCATGGAGCGGCGCGACCAAGTTTTGATCGGTTTTTTGTCTTTGGTGGCGACGGCTTTTTCCGTTTTGGCCAACAAATGGTGGTCAACGAACGGGCCTTTTTTGAGTGAGCGTGTCATGTGTTAACCCTTATTTCTTGCGACGCGAGACGATCATGACTTGCGTGCGCTTGTTGTTGCGGGTGCGGTAACCCTTGGTCAGATTGCCCCAAGGATCCACAGGCGCGCGGCCTTCGCCGGTGCGGCCTTCACCACCACCGTGCGGGTGATCAATCGGGTTCATGGCCACGCCACGAACCGTGGGACGAATACCCATCCAGCGTTTCACGCCAGCCTTGCCCAATTGACGCAGACTGTGTTCTTCGTTGGCCACTTCACCGATGGTGGCGCGGCATTCGATATGGATTTTGCGGACTTCACCAGAACGCATACGCACCTGAGCGTAAGTGCCTTCACGCGCCAACAAAGTGGCTGAAGTGCCTGCAGAGCGGGCGATTTGCGCCCCTTTTCCTGGACGCAATTCAATGCAGTGGATGGTTGAACCCACTGGAATATTGCGGATAGGCAAGGTGTTGCCTGCGCGAATGGGCGCTTCTGCACCGCTGTGGATGGTGGCACCGACTTCCAAGCCGCGCGGCGCAATGATGTAGGTGCGTTCGCCATCGGCGTAGCAAATCAAGGCAATGTGCGCGGTGCGGTTGGGGTCGTACTCGATACGCTCGACCTTGCCGGGAATGCCGTCCTTCATGCGACGGAAATCGACCACACGGTAATGGTGCTTGTGACCACCGCCCTTGTGGCGAGTGGTGATGTGCCCGTTGTTATTGCGACCAGCCTTTTGGAACTGAGGCTCGAGCAAAGGCGCGTATCCTGGGCCTTTGAACAAATGGTCACGGGTAACTTTGACCACGCCGCGTTGACCGGGCGAGGTGGGTTTCATTTTGATGACTGCCATGATTAAG
>RFTR01000285.1 GCA_009923345.1 Betaproteobacteria bacterium | reverse complement strand
TTCTGGTTTAGCCGCAACCTTTTGCTCGGGTTTTACCTCAGGCTTGGGTGGATACGGGGCAGGCAAATCGCTGCTTCGCAAGACAATGTCCCCAGATCCCTTATTAATCTTTTGAATGAGCGCTTCAGCCATATCCTGATCGGTGGGCGGTCCACTTTTTGGAGTCGCCGCGGTGCTCGATTTAGCAACGCTTGGCGCTGTGGGTGCGACGGGTTTAGCAACCACCGGCGGAGTTGGGGCAGCGGGTTGAGCAATCGCTGCCGGCTGAGGCTGGGCCTTGGGTGCAGCTTTATCGTCAGCTGCCAAGGAGTGCGATGCACAAAAAATGATGGCACTTAGACCACAAATCGCTTTTATGGTGGGGTGAGCGGTACGATTTAAATGTCTATTCATAGTGATATTTACGGTTTTTATTCCAAAACAGTTAAATAAGTTAGTAGTTACTGCTAGTTTGAGGTCTTCTTGGCTGGGGGTTTAGCCGTTTTTGGGCTGGGGGTTGGGCTGGGTGGTGGAGCCAAACTTGGCAATGGATCAATTTGTGGTGTTTTGCTCGTAGCAAACATCCACTCGCATTTCATCAAACCAGCCACGTTTTCTTGACTATTTAGCGGGGTCGATTGTTTGATGGCCGCCTCTAGCGCCGCATCGCTAGGGGGTGGGGTGTAATCGTTAATGTTCATCCAGCGGATAAACCGTGTGTAGAGGCCACCTAATTTGGGAGCCTTGCCAGGGTCGGCATAAAAATTGGCGCTACAAATTTGTAGGCGACGCTCAATCTCGCTTGCTGGAATGTAATAACCATCCATCAATAGCCTCGCGATTTTCTCATTGCATCGTGCCCAATTTGCTAATTCTGTTTTGGCGCCCGTAGTAGCAAAAACGTCTGTGCGCTCACCAATCAGCTTATCGATCTCGCATTGCATCCGCTGACCCCGAACCTCCAAACGTTTACAAATGATGGCGCCGTCCTCCGCATAAGGATCCGATGCTTTGCGCGATGGGGGCATCGGAAATTTTTGCTCACAATCAGTGGGGCCTGCTTTCCCCTCACCCAGTGCTGGATCAGGAGCCTCAGCAGCAGTGGCCTCTTCATTTTGAGGGGTAATGGGCTCCGACCGAATAATGATTTTGGGTTCGCTAGAAGTTGGGCCAGTACTTTGCGCTTGCACTCCCATAGCCAATCCAACAAGCATGAGGAAAGCGGTTAGCCTTTGGTATGGGGTCAAGAATCGCTTATGGTCCATTTTTGACTCCCAAGCCTTGCCGAATTAAATACAAAGGTTCTTGCAAGGAACGTTTTAAAACATCTGGCAAGTCTGGAAGCACGATCACTAATACCAAAAATGCCAAGGGGATGCTAATCGCAAAGCCGACCGAGAATAAATTCATTTGCGGGCTGGTTCTTCCTAAA
>RFTR01000284.1 GCA_009923345.1 Betaproteobacteria bacterium | reverse complement strand
CTTCAAAGCGGTCTCAGCATCAGACCACTTGGATACTTCAACTTTGGGGTGACCGTTGGGTGCCATCCAAACCAATGCGCTGGCATCGTCCACCCAAAGGCGAACGGAGTGTCCGCGTTCGGCCAAGTCAACGGCCAAACGCCAACTGACCCCGAGGTCGCCGTGGTTGTCGATGACGTGGCAAAAAATATCCCACTGCAAAAGTTTGGAAGTCACACGCGAGATTGTCCACAATACGCAGATGTCTGAAGAAAACTTGCCAGAACCTGCTCCTGTGGAAGAAGTTGCCAATCGCCACAGCGCTGAATTGTTGGCACAGGTCGCTGCGCTTCCTGGTTTGCCTGGTGTCTACCGTTATTTCGACGAGAACGAACAGGTGCTCTATGTGGGTAAAGCCATTAGCTTGAAAAAGCGTGTGGCAAGTTATTTCCAAAAAGAAAAATCTGGAACACGCATAGGCCATATGGTGAGCAAAATCGTGCGGATGGAAACCACGGTGGTGCGCTCGGAAGCCGAGGCCTTGCTGTTAGAAAACAACCTGATCAAGACGCTCAAGCCTCGATACAACATTTTGTTTCGTGACGATAAGAGTTACCCCTATTTAAAAATTACACGCGCTACAGATACGTCTAAAAACAAAGCCAGCAATGTGTCAAGGGTGGTCTATTACCGTGGTGCGGTAGACAAGCGGCATGAATATTTCGGTCCCTACCCCAGTGTGTGGGCTGTACGCGAGGCCATTCAGTTACTGCAAAAGGTTTTTCGCTTACGTACCTGTGAAGACACGGTGTATCACAACCGTACACGTCCCTGTTTGCTGTATCAAATCAAGCGATGCTCAGCGCCATGTGTAGGTCATATCTCTTTAGAGGCCTATCAAAGCGATGTCGATAGCGCCATGCGACTCTTGCGCGGTCAAACCCAAGAAGTGATGCAGTCCATTGAGGCGCGCATGATGGCGCATGCAGATAAGTTGGAGTTTGAGCAGGCAGCAGAATTGCGTAACCAAATGAGCGCTTTGTCCAAAGTTCTGCATCAGCAAGCCGTGGATACAGTGGGTGACCAAGATGTCGATATCTTGGCAGTCAAAGTGCAAGGAGGGCGTGCTTGCGTCAACTTAGCGATGGTGCGAGGCGGTCGCCACCTAGGTGATCGGCCTTACTTTCCTGTGCATGTGGACGATGCAGAACCGACGGAAGTTTTAGAAGCCTTTTTAAGCCAGCACTATATTGAAATACCTGTTCCGCCAACGCTGGTCACAAGCCATGCGGTAGATAAGCAATTAATTCAAACGCTGATTGAGCAAACTGGAATCAAGATCAACGCACTCCATAACCCCCGCGAGCAGCGCAAGGTGTGGTTGGAGATGGCGCAACAAAATGCCGATATACAACTCGCTCGGCTGTTAGCTGAAGAAGGTTCGCAACA
>RFTR01000283.1 GCA_009923345.1 Betaproteobacteria bacterium | reverse complement strand
AGGCCGGCATCGACACTGGCTTTGACCTGACCCATGGTGTTGCGCCTGGCTTGTCGGGCTGAGCGCAATTTCTCCAACCTGGCAATCCGCGCCACCGAGCGCGTGCGGCGTGCTTCAACGCCACGGCGTACCCAGACCTCTTCTTGCGCCAACAATTTGTCGGCTTTGGCCTGTGTCACCGCCTCAGCAGCCAGCTCCGCTTCTTTGGTGATTTGGTACTGCGCAAAATTGCCTTGGTAAGAAAACAAATGGCCACGGTCCAGCTCCACAATGCGCGTCGAAACCCTGTCCAAAAACGCCCGGTCGTGGGTGATCACGACCATGCTGCCTTTGAACTCAATCAACAAGTCTTCCAGCCATTGGATGCTGTCGAGATCCAAATGGTTGGTCGGCTCATCGAGCAACAAAATATCTGGCAGGGTCACCAAAGCTTGACCCAGCGCGACGCGTTTACGCATGCCGCCAGACAAGCTGGAAATACGGGCTTGACCATCCAGATGCAAACGGTGCATCGTTTCAATCACGCGTTGTTCCCAATTCCACCCGTCTTGTAATTCAATGATGTTTTGAAGCGTGTCTAAATCACCCACGCCTGTTACGTATTGCTCGATGGTGTCTTTCAAACCAGCTAAGCCTTCGCTGACCGCTTCAAAAATGGTCATGTCCGCTTGTAGTTGGGGTTCTTGAGCCACGTAGGCGATGTTCAGATTTTGTTGAAACTGGATCACGCCATCGTCGAGTTGCTCTTTGCCCGCCAAAATCTTCAGCAGGGAAGACTTGCCAGTGCCATTGCGGCCAATCAGGCCGATGCGCTCGGAGGCTTCAATGGCAAGTGAGGTGTGATCAAGAAGGGGAACGTCGCCAAACGCCAGTTGCGCGGCTTGGAGTGTGATGAATGCCATGCGGGCATTATGAGACTTGGCATCCAGGCCGAACTTTCAAAAAAATTCAAAGAAAAAACCTAATAACGACAACGCCTTAGCGTTAATCAGAACCCTTTTTTGAAAATAAATGATGAAAACTGGCGTGGGGGCCGAAAAGTGCGCTATAGTTGCGGGCTCAGCTTTTGAAACGTGTTCAGAAAAAAGACGACAAAAGCAGGGAAAACCCCAAGGTTTGACAGGAATTAAAAAAACGTGTCATAATCGCAGGCTCCGCTGATCGCAGTGGTAGCAGATGAGCAATCATCAGGTTCATTAACAAATTACAGCCGATAAGCGTGGGCGTTTTAAGGCGATTGCCAAGGTTCTAGTAACCAAGTCGCAAGACTTAAAACGCTCATGAAGATAGAAGTGAAGTTCACTTCAATTCCGTTTTTATTGAGTGGCCTCGAAAGAGGCAAAAAACTATCAAGATCGAACTATAGAGTTTGATCCTGGCTCAGATTGAACGCTGGCGGAATGCTTTACACATGCAAGTCGAACGGCAGCACGG
>RFTR01000282.1 GCA_009923345.1 Betaproteobacteria bacterium | reverse complement strand
GTCTTGGTCAAAGAAGAATTTAGCGTCGGCCAGACGGGGACGGACCACACGTTCGTTGCCGCCAATCACTGCGCTGGCGTCGTCGGGCGTGATGTTGCTGACCACTAAAAACTGGTTGCTTAACTTGCCCTGTGCGTCGAGCAAAGGAAAGTATTTTTGGTTGGCCTTCATGGTGAGAATCAAACACTCGGGCGGGACGTCTAAGAATTCTTTCTCGAAAGTACAGGCGAGCACATTGGGGCGCTCGACCAAGGCGGTAACTTCGTCTAACAAAGCGCTATCTTCGATAGCGCGAACGCCGCCGCCGATCTTGGCTGCTACAGCCGCGAGTTGGCGAGTGATGTCATCGCGTCGCTCGGCAAAGCTGGCAATGACTGCGCCTTCGGTTTTGAGTTGTTCGGCATAGGTGTCTGCGCTTTTGACAACGACAGACGAGACTTTGGCTTCAAAGCGGTGACCTTGGGTGATATTGCCCGCTTGCAAACCGAGGGCCGTCACAGGCACGACGGAGCATCCATGCATCGCCACCAAGCCATGGGCGGGGCGAACAAACTGCACGCTACTCCAACCCGGCAGTTCGCAGTCTTTTTCTAGCTGGTATGTCATTACCTTGGGGATAGGCAACTTGGCGATGGCTTCGTCTAAAGCTTTTTGCAAACCAAGCGCTAAGGTCGCGCCTTTGACTTGGCTGTCGTATAAGAGCACCAAGGCATCTTTACCGGGCTCGGGTGCTTTGCGCAGTTGCGCGACGGCATCGGCGCCAGCACCGAGTGCTTGGAGCTTTTTGAGCAAAGCAGGTGTTGCGTTACCACTGGCATCTAAACCCACCGCCACTGGCATGAGCTTTTGCTCGACTTGGCGATCCGGGGCTTGCGAAATGACAGCGCTGATATGCGCAGCCAGACGGCGCGGCGTGGCGTAAGACGTGACGACAGAGTTGGCACTCAGCAAACCTTGCGTGCGCAGTTGCTCAGACAACACGTCTGAAAAAGCTTGGCCCAATTTTTGCTCAGACAACACGTCTGAAAAAGCTTGGCCCAATTTTTGGAGGGCTTTGGGCGGTAGTTCTTCTACAAATAGCTCAACGAGCAGGCTTGGGGTGGTCATTGGGTGGCTGCTGTTTTGGGTGCGATTTGATCCACCCAGGCGCGTGGCGCCATGGGGAAGCCTAAGCGTTCGCGGCTGTCGTAATAGCTTTGGGCAACTGCACGCGCAAGGTTGCGAATGCGTCCGATATAGGCGGCACGCTCTGTCACGCTGATAGCGCCGCGGGCGTCAAGCAAGTTAAACGTGTGGGCGGCTTTGAGCACTTGCTCGTAAGCAGGCAAGGCAAGTTGCTCGGTCATCAAGTGCTGCGCTTGCTTTTCATGGGCGCCAAAGGCTTGGAATAAAAATGCCGCGTCGCTGTGCTCGAAGTTGTAGGTCGATTGCTCCACTTC
>RFTR01000281.1 GCA_009923345.1 Betaproteobacteria bacterium | reverse complement strand
TTCCTCTGCCAAGCGCATTTCGTCGATCCAGCTGCCGGGCGCTAGTTCGCGCGCAAAAATGCGCTGACGTAGCAGTTCAGCGACTTCTTCATACAGCGCGCGCGGGGCTAGGGAAAGGGCAGACATGGCCAAATTCTATAGCAAAACAGTATTTTGAATTCATAATTATGAATGATAGAATGCTTGGCATCGGGAAATCCTTTCATCTCTAAGACCCAACTTCTATGGCCCAAGCACCGCAAACTCCCTCTGCCGACTACGAAGCATGGCTTCGCGCCGCTGCCAAATCTGCTCCTAATGGCGACGTCGCCGCGCTCAACTGGCAAACGCCTGACGGCATCAGTGTCAAGCCGCTCTACACCGCTGACGACACCAAAGCTTTACCCCACGCCAACACCTTGCCTGGGTTCGAGCCGTTTTTGCGCGGCCCGCAAGCCACCATGTATGCCGTGCGTCCTTGGACGATTCGCCAGTACGCTGGTTTCTCCACCGCCGAAGAATCCAACACTTTCTATCGCAAAGCATTAGCCGCTGGTGGTCAAGGTGTGTCGGTCGCATTCGACTTAGCCACCCACCGCGGCTACGACTCCGACCATCCCCGCGTCACGGGTGACGTTGGAAAAGCGGGCGTGGCCATCGATTCGGTCGAAGACATGAAGATCTTGTTCGACCAAATTCCTTTGGACAAAGTCTCGGTCTCGATGACGATGAACGGCGCTGTGTTGCCCGTGCTTGCAGGCTATGTGGTGGCAGCGGAAGAGCAGGGTGTATCGCAGGCGCAATTGAGCGGCACGATCCAAAACGACATTCTTAAAGAATTCATGGTGCGCAACACCTACATCTACCCGCCAGAGCCCAGCATGCGCATCATTGGCGACATCATTGGGTATACCGCTGAGCACATGCCCAAGTTCAACTCGATCTCGATATCGGGTTACCACATGCAAGAGGCGGGCGCCAACCAAGCTTTGGAATTGGCCTTCACCTTGGCCGATGGCAAAGAGTATGTGAAAACGGCCATCGACAGCGGGCTCGATGTAGACGCCTTCGCTGGTCGCTTATCGTTCTTTTGGGCGATTGGCATGAACTTCTATTTAGAGATCGCCAAAATGCGCGCCGCACGTTTGTTGTGGTGCCGCATCATGAAGAGCTTCAACGCTAAGAATCCCAAGAGCCTGATGTTGCGCACCCACTGCCAAACCAGCGGTTGGAGTTTGACTGAGCAAGACCCTTACAACAACATTGTGCGCACCACGGTCGAAGCGATGGCCGCTGTCTTTGGTGGCACGCAGTCTTTGCACACCAACAGCTTTGACGAAGCGATTGCGTTGCCCACCGAATTTTCCTCGCGCATCGCCCGCAATACGCAACTCATCATCCAAGAAGAAACCCACATCACCAATGTGATCGACCCTTGGGCTGGTAGTTACATGATGGAGT
>RFTR01000029.1 GCA_009923345.1 Betaproteobacteria bacterium | reverse complement strand
GTTTTCAAAAAATGCCAGCGTGCCTGACAGCGACACCACCGTCAAAGGTTTCGATCAACCCATGCGTGTGGCCGGTATATCTTTTGGAAATGCGGCACCCGTGCAATGGGATGTCAAAGACCAATCGGCAGATTTCTATGATGTGAAAGCTGATGTGCAAGCGCTTCTTGCACCTGCTGTGCCAACTTTTGAAGCCGATACACATCCGGCCATGCACCCAGGCCGTTGCGCCAAAGTTTTGCTTCATGGTGAGGCAATTGGCCATGTTGGTGAGTTGCATCCCAAATGGCGACAAAGCTGGGATTTATCTAGCGCCCCTGTGATGTTTGAGTTGAACTTAGATGTAGTTACCGAGCGTGCAGTGCCTGTCGCGCAAGCCGTTGAAAGGTTTCCCAATGTGGAGCGTGATATTGCGGTGATCGTCAAGGAACATATCGCGCACGACCAAGTGATGTCTGCAGTGCATGCTGCCAGTACCCAAGGTTGGTTGCGCTATGCCGTCTTGTTCGATGTATACCGCGCAAAAACTGCCAACGCATCTATGGCAGCAGATGAAAAAAGCCTTGCGATTCGTTTGACCTTGAATAGCCACGAAGCCACCTTGAACGACGCACAAATAGACCAAGCGGTGCAAACCGTTGTGGCGCAATTGGCACAACAATTCAGTGCGCGCTTGCGTTCGTAAAGTCTTCCTACTAGAGTCATCCTATGGAAATTTCTTTTGAAAGCTTAGAAACCCCCGCGTTGACCAAAGCGCAGTTGGCCGATTTATTGTTCGAGCAAATTGGTTTGAACAAGCGTGAATCTAAAGACATGATTGACGCTTTTTTCGATCTCATAGCGCAAAGTTTGGTCGATGGGGTGGACGTCAAAATTTCTGGTTTCGGTAATTTCCAAATCCGTACCAAAGCACCGCGTCCCGGGCGCAACCCTCGCACCGGCGAGGCGATACCTATTCAAGCCCGTCGTGCGGTGACTTTCCACGCCAGCCATAAATTAAAAGAACAACTGCAGGCTTAAGCCTTTTGAGGCGTATTTCGCCGCAGCTGCTTGTCAAAAAAAGTAGTTTTTCTGTGGTTTTTATGGTTTGTAGGCTGTAAACCCTCCCCAAGAGGTCAAAGTTCGTGTAACCTCTGCGGTCCCGTTTACAAGCCAATGATTTTCATGGAGAAATCCCTCCTTCCCTCTATACCCGCAAAGCGCTACTTCACCATCGGTGAGGTGAGCGACCTATGCGGCGTCAAACCGCACGTGTTGCGGTATTGGTGGAAACCGCCGTTATTACCAACACCATGAAGTATTGATGATTCGCCGCATTCGCGATCTTTTGTACGACCAAGGTTTCACCATCAGTGGCGCCCGCAACAAACTGCAAGAACTGGTGCAAAACGAGCGTGACAAACGTCGCACTGAAGAGGGGGGGCTTGATTTCGATGCCAATGGTGTTGTCCAACCATTTGATATGCCCGCCGCGTTAGAAGCAAGCAAAAGTATTTTGGTGTTTCAGCCTAGCAATGAAAGCGTGAGTATCTTGCGACAAGAACTCACGCAAATCAGAGACCTGCTCTACGAGTCTAGGACCTAGCGCGCTATAATTTCTCCTTTCTTCGGCGTGTAGCGCAGCCTGGTAGCGCACTTGCATGGGGTGCAAGGGGTCGCGAGTTCGAATCCCGCCACGCCGACCAATGAATACGAGGGTTAGTAGCAAAGTTAGTTACTAACCCTTTTTCATTTCACAAGAAAGTTCGACAGAATATGGGCGATTATTCGAACATGGCGAGTTATTACGACGTCATCATGACTTCAGGCTACTACGATTACGCCAAAATTGTTGACAACTTAGTTCTCCAAGATAGTGTTGAAAAAGTTTTAGAAATTGGTTGCGGTACCGGTTTGATTTTGGAAGAGCTTGCACGACGCAAATCTTCCGTTCAAATCTCAGGAATCGATTTGACTGAGCCGATGCTTGCCATTGCAAAAGAACGACTCAAATCTTTTAAAAATGTAGCCTTATCCCAGCAAAACGTTTGTCATTTGAGCTTGCCAAGCGCACACGATTTAGCCTTTTCATACGGTGGCGTGTGGTACTTTGTGATCGACGGCGACAAAGAGCCTTTCTTAGTGAGTCATATCCCCGACCATGGCGCAAACTTACAGGGCATAAAAAAAATGGCGCAGCATATTGCACCGCACGGCACTTTGTTGTTGGGTATTCAAGGCCCGCACCATAACTACGAAACCGTCATTTCCAACGGAATGAAGTACTCGCAAAAAATTGATCCCACCGATATTGGATTTACTAAGCACTACTACCTCTCAGACGGAGCACAAACTTTGATGGCGCAAACGGTGAAATACAGAACCTATAACTTTGAAGAAGCTAAAAATATGCTGTCCGCCCATGGGTTCGCCTATATTCCTGAATCACGCGACAACAAATTATTTTTGCGTTTCAGTCGAGCCCCATAGTTGTTCTCAAAACTGAGCCTATGAACTTCAAGATAAGCGTTTTAGAAAAAAGAAAGAATGTGTATGTCTTCTAAGCCGCGTTTGTTTTTTGTCGGTGTCGGCAATATGGGCAACCCCATGGCTGCCAACCTCATCAAAGCTGGATACCCCACCACCGTATTCGATGTTTCGCAAGACAAGGCCAATAACTTGATCGCACTTGGCGCGCAGTGGGCTGAGAGCTTGGCAGCAGGTGCAAAAAATGCAGATGTGCTCATGTGCTCGTTACCTGGTCCCAAGCAAGTGCGCGAAGTCATGTTGGGTGATCAAGGCCTCATTGCCCATGTGAATGCAGGCGCGACCATCATTGATACCTCTACCAGCGCTGTTGATTTGGTCAAAGAACTCACGCAGTTAACGCAGGCTAAAGGCGTTGATTTCTTGGAGGCACCGGTCACCAATGCCGTGGACTTTGCAGTCCTTGGCCGGCTGTCTATTTTTGTGGGCGGTAAGCAAGCGTGTTTTGATAAGTACAAGCCTTTGTTCGAAGTCATAGGCGAAAAGATATTCTTTGTCGGCGAACCAGGTAACGGCGCCACTATCAAACTGCTCACCAATTTGCTGTGGTTTGTCAGCGCCGCAACGATTGGTGAAGGCTTGATGTTGGGCGCAAAAGCGGGCATTCCTTTAGAAACTGTGTGGGAAGCCATCAAATCGAGCGCGGGCAACAGCTGGGTCGCGCAACACGATGTGCCCTCGATTTTTGCGGGCCACTATGACCCAAGCTTTTCATTGGCACTGTGTGTGAAAGATCTCACGCTCATCAATGAAGTTGCGCAATCACAAGGCTACGATTTAAAAATGGGTGGCTTGGCCAAATCTTTGTTTGAAGAAGCCATGCAAACCTATGGTGCCGAGGCGGGTGAATTACATGTAGTCCGTTTGCTAGAAGAGCGCGTGGGCCTGTTGCTGCGTCCTCCGCTAGGACAAGTCATTTAAAACAGAAAATTAGTTTTGCAAAATACGCAATATGGCAAGTAGCAAACAACAACAACTGATGTCCGAAGCCCATCTGCACATGCCGCAAGGTGTGGCGGAGAACTACCGCTATTGGGGCGACGACAACACTGTTTTTGTAGAAAACGCCAAAGGCTGTGGCTTCACCGATTGCGACGGTAAAAGCTATGTTGATTTCCGTTTAGGCTACGGCCCCATCATCTTGGGTTATCGCGATGCGCGGGTTGACCAAGCCGTGGTGGAGCAAATCACCCAGCGCGGAACCTTGACGGGTTTTTCTACCGCCCTAGACATTGCGGTAGTCAAACAAATCAAAGCACTCTGCCCGCAAATCGATAAAGTCCGCTTTGCCAACTCGGGTACGGAGGCGGTGATGGGTGCGATTCGTACTGCACGCGGCTACACACAACGCGATCGCGTAGCGATCGTGGAAGGCTCTTTCCACGGTCTGTTCGACGAAATGATGTGGAAGGCCGATATCGAAGCGTGGGACCCCAACAGCAAACTCGCGCCACGCGTCATTCCGTTTGGTGTCGGCGTGCCTGAGCGTGCACGCGCATTGCTAGATATTTTTAGGCTCAATGATTTTGAAGGCTTAGAAGAACTCTTTGCTACCAAACACGAACAACTTGCTTGCGTGGTTCTGGAGCCCATCATCGGCAATGCAGGCAGTATTTCAGCAACACCTGCGTGGCTTCAACGCTTGCGTGATTTGTGTACCGAGCACGGCACCATGCTCATCATCGATGAAGTTAAAACAGGTTTTAGGGTTGCCAAAGGTGGTGCGCAATCGCTCTACGGCATCTATGCAGACCTCACCAGTTACGCCAAAGCCATGGGCAATGGTTACCCCGTAGCGGCTTTTGGCGGGCGTGCTGCGGTGATGGACAAAGTGGGTTCGCATGCTGGTGGCGTCGTGCATGGCGGCACATACACGGCCAACTTGGTTGGACTAAGCGCTGCCCATGCCACTTTAGACATATTGACCAACACAGCTGCACTCCAAACGATTGATGGGGTCGGTGAGCGTATTCAAGCGCTATTAGGACGCGTCTTTAGTCACGCAGGGGTAGAGCATGCTTTTGCTGGGCCACCAGCGATGTTTGGTATTCATTTCACGCCAACAGTTCCGCAAAACTACCGCGACTGGCGCGTGACCAATAGCGACCTCTATCGCGCCTTTGCTTGGAAATTGATCAATCTTGGCGTTATGCTTGAACCCGATTCACGTGAACCTTGGTTCATCTGCGAGGCCCACCAACATATGGACTTTGCTTGGCTAGAAGATATGTCTTCCGAAGCGATTCGTTTTGCACTCGATAATCACTGATCTTCAACCCATTATTTCTTACGAAAAGGAAAATCATGGCAGATAACAATCCCACCAGTAACAACCTTGTGATCGGTGACGGTGTCACCTTCAAAGGTTCTATCTCGGCACCAGGCAAAGCTATCATCAACGGTGTTGTTTCCGGCGAATTGATCGCTGACGATTTACTCATTGGACAAAAGGGCAAAGTCTCTGGCATCGTGCGTGCGCGCGAAATGGATGTGCATGGCGAACTCAATGAAGATATCAGCTGTCGTTCCCATTTACTGATCCACAGCACGGGCAAAGTTTCTGGAAAACTCGAGTACCACGAGATTGAGATCGAGCGCGGCGGCAAGTTCAAAGGAACAATGAGCCAGAAGTAACCAAAGGCCCATTTTTTATACTTTTCAGTTGACCCAACAATAAGAGACACCTTATGCGCTTTCTGGTCTTGTTAGCAAGGATTTCTGCTGTGCTTGCAGGCATCTTGCTCACCTTCATCACTGTCATGACATGCGCAAGCATTGTGGGTCGCGAATTATTAGGAAGTGCCATCACCGGCGACTTTGAACTCTCTGGCGCTGCGACAGGTGCAGCCATTGCGATGTTCATGCCATGGTGCCAAGCCAAGCGCGGCAACATCATTGTTGACTTCTTTACCGCCAATTGTTCTGAAAAAGCCAATGGCGTGATGGATCGTTTTGGCGCTTTGCTATTGGCATTTTGTTTTGCTGTCTTGGCGTGGCGTACGGGCCTTGGCGGATTAAGTTCGTATGCCTCCAATTCAGGCACCATGATTTTGGGATTTCCTGAATGGGTGGTATTTGCGTGTATGACGCCTCCTTTTGCCTTGACCAGTTTGATCGCCTTGGGTCAATTCTTTGTTGGCTTTGACGATCAATTAGGAGAGGCAGCATGACCAGCGTTCAGATGGTGGGCGTTATTTTCGGCATCATGCTCGTCTTCATGGCCGTGCGCGTTCCTATTGCTATTTCTATGTTTGTTGCTGGGGCCTACGGATACATTGCGCAGACGGGTTGGTTGCCTTTTGCCAATTTCCTCAACAACCAAGCATTTGCACGCTTTGCCAGTTATGACCTGTCTGTGATCCCTTTGTTTATTTTGATGGGACATTTCGCAACGCAGGGCGGTATTAGCAAGGCTTTATTCGATTTCGCTGCTGGTGTGATGGGTCGTTTCAAAGGCGGCCTAGCCATGGCGGCAGTATTGGCGTGTGCTGCCTTTGGCGCTATTTGCGGTTCTTCTGTTGCTACTGCCGCCACTATTACCGGTGTAGCGTTACCAGAACTCAAGCGTCATGGTTATTCAGGCCGTCTTGCCACGGGTACGTTGGCTGCATCAGGCACCTTGGGAATCTTGATTCCGCCTTCTGTTCCCTTGGTCATTTATGCGATCTTGACGGAACAAAATATTGCCAAACTGTTTGCGGCCGCCATGATCCCTGGAATCATTGCCATGTTTGGGTACATGGCTGCAATTGCTATCTATGTTCGATTGGTCCCTGGTCACGCCCCCGAAGTTGACGATGATTATTCTCGCTTGACGTGGCAGTCTTTTAAGGGCGTTGCGCCCATCATGGCGATTTTTGTGATCGTCTTTGGCGGTATTTACAGCGGTGCATTTACGCCTACCGAAGGAGCAGCTGTCGGGGCTGCCAGCACATTCTTTGCCTCACTCATCAAGGGTGAAATAAATTGGGCCAAGTTCAAGCAATGCTTTTATGCCACTGCTGACAGCTCAGCCATGATTTTCTTGATCTTCATCGGAGCAGATTTAATGAACGGGGCCTTGGCGCTTTCTCAAGCTTCTGTGCAGCTGACGGAAATGGTGACAGGTCTTGGATGGCCTCCTTTGGTTGTTGTAGCTGGCATCTTGTTGTTTTATGTAGTTTTGGGCGCGGTGATGGATGAGTTGTCAATGATTCTATTGACGATTCCTATCTTTTTCCCCATTGTGGTTGGCATGGACTTTGGTTTACCAAAAGAGTCAGTTGCTATCTGGTTTGGCATTTTGGTGTTGATGGTGGTGGAGTTTGGTTTGCTAGCGCCACCAGTCGGCTTAAATGTCTATGTTGTCAATGGCATGGCCAAAGACATTCCCATCGCTGAAAGTTACCGAGGCGTGGTGCCTTTCTTGATCAGTGACACGATCAGAACCCTGTTGATTCTTTTCTTCCCGGGTATTTGTCTCTGGCTGGTCTCTGTTATCACCTAGCAACTATTACTAGCTAGGACTAGAAAGAGTAAAAGGAGCTTACTCTTCATAAAGAAAAAAGGGAGGCGATGCCTCCCTTTTTATTTGCAATAGAACAAAGCCAAGCACATCAGTGCTTGCTTTTCTATTACTTGGTGTACTTAGCGATTAAGCCTTGTGCTTCGTGAACTAAGTTGGCGCCGTTAACGCCTTTCTTTTCCATATCGCTGATCCATTCGATGCTCAAGCTGGCAGAGGCACGTTTCCATACATCCAGCTCGCCTTTAGGAATGATGGTGATGGTGTGGCCACCAGCAATCATTTTGGCTTTGCCAGGAACGTCGTTGTCGCCTTGGGTCTTACCTAAAAATGCAGAGAGTTCGCGCCCTGAATTCTTATCAATGACTTTCTTCAAGTCAGGTGGCAAAGACTCATACTTGGCTTTGTTCATCGGTACCACAAACACCGTGGTGTAGAGCGCGTTTTCGCCGCGATCTGTCTCCGCTGTGTAGCGAGCTAATTCTTCAATTTTCAGTGTTTGCGCGACTTCGTAAGGAATCACAGCGCCGTCAATCGTGCCTTTGGATAAAGCATCTGGAACTGCTGGTACAGGCATACCAACAGGCGTAGCGCCCATGCTTGCGAGCAACTTAGTGGTCAAACGGGTAGGGCCACGCAACTTCAGGCCTTTGATGTCGGCCATGGTCTTGATTTGTTTTTTCGCTGTGAAGATATTGCCAGGGCCGTGGACGTGCATTGCCAAAACCTTCACATCTTTGAACTCGTCTTTGGCGAATTTTTCGTAGTAGTCCCATGTTGCGCGGCTAGTTGCCTCAGGATTCGTCATCATGAAAGGCAATTCAAACACTTCCATTTTGGGGAATCTACCTGAAGAGTAACCAGGCAAAGTCCAAACTACGTCGGCTACGCCATCACGGGCTTGGTCATACAGCTGGGGAGGGGTGCCGCCAAGTTGCATCGCAGGATAGATCTGGCATTGCAGACGGTCTTTGGAGTCTTTGGCAATGTTGTCGCACCAAGTGCGCAGCATCTTGGTGTGCTGAATGGATGACGGGCCTAAAAAGTGGTGCACTTTCAAAATGATGGCCTCAGCTTGCGCAGAGCCCATAACGCTAATCAGTGCAGCAGCAATGGCAGCGTGCTTAAATACTTTCTTCATATAAAACTCCAATGGGGAAAGGAAACTCATGCATAGTAATCCGACCAAGCGGTCGGTTAATTAAGGGTTTACTCGATATCGACTTGGTGCAAGACAAAGTTCTGTGACTTCATATCGTCGAAGTAGCATTGCAAAGTCTGCTTGACGGTACGAAAAGCAATCTCATCCCAAGGAATGTCTTGCTCGCTGAATAAGCGCGCCTCCATGGTTTCGTGTCCTGGGTCAAAAGAATCGCTTGTCAGGCGGGCGCGGTAGAAAAAATGCACTTGGCCTACACGCACCACATTCATGATGCTAAATAGCTCTTGCATCTCAAACTGCGCACCCGCTTCTTCCACCGTCTCACGCGCAGCGCCTTGCGACAGTGTTTCGCCAAGTTCCATGAAACCTGCAGGCAGAGTCCATTTGCCTAGACGTGGCTCTATATTGCGTTTACAAAGTAAGACTTTGTCTTCCCAAGTGGGAACAGTCCCAACCACATTGAGCGGATTTTCATAATGCACCGCTTGGCAAGCAGGACACACCGCGCGAAGTCGGGTGTCTCCGTCGTCGGGTAAACGATATCCCACTGCCGCGCCACAGGCCTTGCAATGTTTGATCTGTGCGCGGTGCAGCATGTGACCGTGCTTTAGCGCACGTGTACTTTGATTTCGCCTAAGCCAGCGACAGCGCCGACCAAAGTGTCGCCAGGCACCACAGCCGCGACGCCTTCAGGTGTTCCTGTGAATATCAAGTCACCAGGTTGCAATTCCCATGCGGCGGACAAATGCTCGATGGTTTCTGCAATATTCCAGATCAACTTGCTGACATGGCTGCGTTGGCGGTCTTGGCCATTGACTTGCACATAGATTTCTGCATTCTCCACATCGCCCGCCTGAGCGACTGGTGTGATGGGACCCATGGGGGCGCTATGGTCAAAACCTTTTCCGATACACCAAGGACGTCCTTGCTTCTTCATCTCGTTTTGCAGATCACGGCGCGTCATGTCTAGGCCAACGGCATAACCGTAAATGTGTTGCATGGCGTTGGCTGCAGAAATATTTTTGCCACCTTTGCCAATAGCAACAACTAATTCGATTTCGTGGTGAAGATTTTTAGTCAAGCTGGGGTATGGCATGTCGACCGATTGCCCGCTTGGGGCAAAGACCAATGTATCTGCAGGTTTTAGAAAAAAGAAAGGGGGTTCGCGTCCTGTGAAACCCATTTCTTTGGCGTGCTCTTCGTAATTGCGGCCTACACAATAAATACGGTGTACGGGGAACTGTTCTGTTTTTCCAACAATGGGAACGCTGACAACGGCTGAGGGTTTGAAAAGGTATTGCATGGTGGCGACAAGAGGGATGAAAAGTAATGTGGAAAAGAACTAAACCTGCTTAGTCTAATGCCTTGCGGAACTGCAATGCCCTTGACCGTAAGTCAAAGTGCCGTCGCTTCTGTGTGGCGGTATCCTTGTCGGTTATGCGGATACAAGACTGGAAACTTCCTCCAAGGGTGCACGCCTTATGCACCACCAGGTTGGGTGGCGTTTCGCTTCCCCCCTACGACTGTCTGAATCTAGGTGACCATGTCCAAGATGACCCGCAACATGTGGCGCAGAACAGAAACCTTTTGAAGCAGCAACTTGATGGGGCGCGCCCAGTATTTTTAAAGCAAGTGCATGGCGTAGATGTTTTGAATCTTCAACCTGTCACACCAGATGGCGCAATAGCTGATGCTTGCATGACCCAAGAGATTGATTTGGCTTGCACCATCATGGTGGCTGATTGCTTGCCTATTTTGTTCACAGACTCGCTAGGCACAACAGTCGCTGCGGCCCATGCGGGTTGGCGTGGATTGGCGCAGGGCGTGATTGAAAACACCGTGCAAACTCTGTGTGGGCACAGCGGCGCTAAATCAGGCGAGTTACTGGTGTGGTTAGGACCTTGCATCGGCCCAAGCGCTTTTGAGGTGGGAGCTGAAGTACGTCAGGCTTTTTTACAAGCCGACGAAACCGCAAAATGTTGCTTGAAAGCGCATCCAAAAAACCCCCAAAAGTATTTGGCAGATTTGCCAGCGCTTGCTCGAAAGCGTTTGCGTTCCTTAGGCGTTCAATCGATTGCAGGAAACGACAGCAGCGATGCGTGGTGCACCGTGCAACAAGCATCAAGGTTCTTTTCGTACAGGCGAGATGGTGTCACCGGTCGTTTCGCTGCTTGTATTTGGAGAAGTTCCTGAAAATTCAGTTGCATTGTGCTCAGCAGCCTGTCTTGCTTTTCGTCTGGCTGGCGTGCCCATCACATATCCCACAATGGCCATTGGCAATAAGCCGTAGAGGATGAAGGTAAAAATAGCCCCCAAAACACTCCCCACAGGACTGGTAGCCTCGGCAATCGCCATCATCAGGGCTACGTAGAGCCAAGCTATGAGCACTATATACATCTAGGGGTTTTCGCTTGTGTTTGACTTTTGTCAGCAAAATGAAGGGGTTTCGCTGACATACTGGAGACATCCAGTACCCCCATTATCAAGCAACGGAATTTCAATATGGATCAAGATCCCAACCAATTTTGGTCGGCAGCGCAGGAAGGTTGGGGCAAGGCCTTAGCAGCGTTTGGCCAGATGGGCAAAGCAGATGGTGTGGCCCCGCAGTTAAGTTTTGACCCTGAAAAAATCACTGAACTACAAAATCAATACATCCAAGAAGCCACCGAACTTTGGAACCAAAGTCTCAAAGGTGTGCCGCAAGTCAAAGACCGACGTTTTTCTGCGGATGCGTGGGCCACTGATCCCATGGCAGCTTTTGCAGCAGCTACCTATTTACTCAATACCCGTACCTTGATGGCGCTCACCGATGCAGCGCAAACAGACCCCAAGACCAAAGCGCGTATCCAGTTTGCAGTCGAGCAGTGGGCTGCAGCCGTCGCGCCCAGTAACTTTTTAGCCTTCAATGCAGAGGCACAGAAAAAAGCCATTGAGACCCAAGGCGAGAGCATCGCCAAAGGTATGCAAAACTTGTTGAAAGATATGCAGCAGGGTCACGTCTCAATGACCGACGAAAGTGTGTTCGAGGTCGGTAAAAACGTGGCTACGTCTGAAGGCAAGGTGGTGTTTGAGAACGACTACTTCCAACTTCTCGAATACAAGCCCTTGACTGGCAAAGTCTATGAGCGTCCGTTTTTGTTGATTCCACCTTGCATCAACAAGTTCTACATCTTAGATTTACAGCCCACCAATTCTTTTATTCGCTATGCGGTGAGCGAAGGGCATAGAACCTTTGTGGTGAGTTGGCGCAATCCTGATGCGTCTATGTCTTACACCACGTGGGACGATCTGATTTCCCACGTTGCCATTAAAGCCATCCATGTGGTGCAAGAAATCTCTGGCGCAGAACAAATCAATGCCTTGGGCTTTTGTGTGGGCGGCACCATTTTGTCTACAGCTTTAGGCGTATTGGCTGCGCGCGACGAACGTCCCGTTGCCAGTGCAACTCTTTTGACCACCTTGGTGGACTTCCAAGACACCGGGGTATTAGATGTCTTCATTGATGAAGCGTTTGTCCAATTCCGTGAGGCCCAGTTTGCCAACGGCGGGTTGATGAAGGGCCAAGACATGGCCTCTACATTCAGTTTTCTGCGGCCCAACGACTTAGTCTGGAACTATGTCGTTGGCAATTACTTGAAGGGCGAAACGCCACCGCCTTTTGATTTGCTGTATTGGAATAGCGACGCCACCAATTTGCCAGGCCCCATGTATGCCTGGTATTTGCGCAACACCTATTTAGAAAACAACTTGATCAAACCCGGCAAGACCGAAGTGTGCGGCGAGAAAATTGATCTGCGTAAAGTCAATCTACCGATGTACATCTATGGTTCGCGCGAAGACCATATCGTGCCCATTGGCGGCTCTTATGCCAGCACACAAGTGTTCCCTGGCAAAAAACGATTTGTCATGGGTGCTTCTGGACATATTGCCGGCGTGATCAATCCACCTGTTGCTAAGAAACGCAGTTATTGGACCGGACCCGCTGGCAAATTTCCAAAAACTGCGCAAGCTTGGCAAGAGTCTGCGACAGAGCATGCTGGTAGTTGGTGGCCTGATTGGTCCGCTTGGCTCAAGTCGCACGCTGGCAAACAAATTACAGCGCCCAAAACCTATGGCAGCGCTAAACACAAACCTATTGAAAATGCACCTGGCCGTTATGTAAAGGCACGCGCCAGTCATTAATTTTTCTAAAATCTATTTTTTTATACACGAGGAATTCATGGAAGACATCGTTATCGTTTCAGCTGCGCGCACTGCAGTAGGTAAATTTGGTGGTTCATTGGCCAAAGTGTCAGCCACCGAGTTGGGGTCCATCGTGATTCGCGAAGCTTTGGCACGCGCCAAAGTCGATCCTGCAATGGTCGGCGAGGTCATCATGGGCCAAGTTTTGGCAGCTGGTTCTGGACAAAACCCAGCGCGTCAAGCTTTGATGCACTCAGGTGTTCCCAAAGAGGTTCCAGCGCTCACTATCAACGCAGTTTGCGGCTCAGGCCTGAAAGCCGTGATGTTGGCCGCGCAAGCTGTTGCTTGGGGTGACAGCGAAATCGTGGTGGCGGGTGGCCAAGAAAATATGAGCGCATCTCCCCATGTTTTGGTAGGTTCGCGCGATGGCCAGCGCATGGGTAACTGGAACATGGTCGACTCCATGATCGTCGACGGACTATGGGACGTTTACAACCAGTACCACATGGGTATCACTGCAGAGAACGTTGCCAAAGCGCATGCCATTAGTCGTGATATGCAAGACGCTTTGGCCTTGGGTAGCCAACAAAAAGCCTCAGCTGCACAAGATGCTGGTAAGTTCAAAGACGAAATCGTGTCGGTCTCTATTCCCCAACGCAAGGGCGATCCGATTATTTTCAATACGGACGAATTTATTAATAAGAAGACCACTGCGGAAGCACTCGCGGGTTTGCGTCCTGCGTTTGATAAAACGGGGTCAGTCACCGCAGGCAATGCCTCGGGTATCAATGACGGTGCTGCCGCAGTCGTTGTGATGACTGCTAAGAAAGCGGCTTCCCTAGGTTTGAAACCTCTGGCGCGCATCGCAGCATTTGGAACGAGCGGACTGGACCCCGCCACCATGGGCATGGGGCCCGTACCCGCATCCCGCAAAGCATTGCAACGCGCCGGATGGAATGCCGCCGATGTAGATTTGTTCGAACTCAACGAAGCCTTCGCTGCGCAAGCCTGCGCCGTCAACAAAGAACTGGGTATTGACCCTGCAAAGGTCAACGTCAACGGCGGTGCTATTGCGATTGGTCACCCCATTGGCGCATCAGGTTGCCGCATTTTGGTGACCTTGTTGCACGAAATGCAACGCCGTGATGCCAAAAAGGGATTGGCTGCTTTGTGTATCGGCGGCGGCATGGGCGTGTCTTTAGCCCTAGAGCGTTAATGCATGAGACCGCGTGCAAACCTTATCTGACTAATTTTTGAATTCAGTTTAGTAATACAACCACCATAACAGGAGACAACTCATGGGTAAAAAAGTAGCGTACGTCACAGGAGGCATGGGTGGTATTGGAACCGCCATTTGCCAACGTTTGCACAACGACGGATACACCGTCATCGCTGGCTGCGGCCCGACGCGTGATTTCAAAAAATGGATCGACGAACAAAAAGCCTTGGGCTTTACCTTCTATACCTCGGTAGGTAACGTCGCCGATTGGGACTCCACCGTGGAAGCTTTCACCAAAGCCAAAAACGACCATGGCCCGATCGACGTTTTGGTCAATAACGCTGGTATTACCAAAGACCGTGTCTTCTTAAAAATGACACGTGAAGACTGGGACGCCGTGATTGACACCAACTTGAACTCGATGTTCAACGTGACCAAACAAGTCGTTCCTGACATGGTTGAAAAAGGTTGGGGTCGCATCATCCAAATTTCTTCGGTGAACGGCAACAAAGGACAGTCTGGTCAAACCAACTATTCCGCCGCTAAAGCCGGTATGCATGGCTTCACCATGGCCTTGGCACAAGAGTTGGCCAGCAAAGGTGTGACTGTGAATACGGTTTCACCTGGCTACATCGGTACGGATATGGTGCGTGCAATTCGCCAAGACATCTTGGACAAAATTGTTGCGACTATTCCTGTGAAACGTTTGGGAACTCCTGACGAAATCGGTTCCATCGTTGGTTGGTTAGCAGGTGAACAATCCGGTTTCACGACAGGTGCTGACTTCTCGTGTAACGGTGGTTTGCACATGGGCTAATGCTCTGCATGGATTCGAAGTGGTTGCTTTCTGTTGCCCCGATGATGGACTGGACCGACAGGCACTGCCGGTACTTCCATCGTCTACTTAGCAAACACACGCGTCTCTACACGGAGATGGTCACTACTGGCGCTTTGCGCCATGGTGATGTCAAAAGACATTTACGGTTTAACGAAGAAGAGCATCCTGTCGCCCTGCAACTTGGCGGCAGTGAATCCGAAGACTTAGCCTACGCCGCCAAACTCGGCGAGCAATATGGCTACGACGAAATCAATCTGAATTGTGGTTGCCCAAGTGACCGTGTGCAACGCGGTGCCTTTGGCGCATGCTTGATGAACGAGCCTAAGACGGTCGCCGATGGCGTCAAAGCGATGCGCGATGTAGTGAGCATCCCAGTCACCGTGAAACACCGTATTGGAATTGACAAGATTGAAAGCTACAACTTCGTGCGCGACTTTGTCGGTACTGTG
>RFTR01000280.1 GCA_009923345.1 Betaproteobacteria bacterium | reverse complement strand
GGCCTGCTTGGGTAGAGCGTTGCGCTACGGCAGCTGCTACGTTGTGCAACAACACGTCACGCGCTAATGTCGATTTGCCTGAACCCGAGACACCTGTCACTGCAACTAAGCGCTTTAATGGAATGTCCACGCTCACATCATTTAAGTTGTGTAGAGATGCGCCTTCTAAGGCTAGCCATTGTGAAGCGGAGTTGTCTGCATTTAAATTGATACCTCGCCTAGCCTGCACGGGATGGCGCATCGCCTGCAATAAATATTTTCCAGTTTGTGAGTCACTGACTGAGGTGATGTCGCTAACTGCACCCTCGCCCATCAAACGTCCGCCACGTTTGCCTGCACTAGGTCCGATGTCGATGATGTGGTCTGCGCGACGAATCGTGTCTTCGTCGTGCTCTACAACCACCAAGGTATTGCCTTTGCTACTGAGCAAATGCAAAGCGTTTAACAAGATTTGGTTGTCGCGCGCGTGCAAGCCGATTGTGGGCTCATCCAATACATAGCAGACGCCTTGCAAGTTGCTTCCTAATTGCGCGGCTAGACGGATGCGTTGCGCTTCGCCTCCGCTTAACGTCGGTGCGCCTCTGTCGAGCGTGAGGTAATTCAAGCCGACTTGCTCTAAAAACTCCAAACGGCTTTTGATTTCAGGCAAGAGGTCGCGAGCGATTTCTGCGTCACGGCCTTTCAGACCCACGGTGTCGCACCATGCGCGTATTTGCGTGACGCTTAAGCGTGCGAGTTGTGTAATTCCTATGCCGGCAAACTTCACAGCACGTGCAGTGGCGTTGAGTCGTGTGCCTTCGCATGTCGGACATACCGTATCGTTTAAATCTTCAACATCGGGTTCGGCGAATGTTGCGTTGGTCTTTACTGAGTTTGACACCAGTACCTACGCAATCAGGGCACCAACCATGCTTGCTGTTGTACGAGAACAAACGCGGGTCGAGTTCGGTGTACGACGTAGCGCAGACGGGGCATGCGCGTTTGGTCGAGTACACATCTAATCGACCAATGCTTTGTGTGTCGAATCCAGCCACCATCGCTTCACGCAGACCGTCTAATTGACTCAACACATGCAACACGCCTTTGCCATGCTCAAGCGCTGTAGCGACATAAGCACGCAATTGCGTTTCGTTGGCAGCTGTGACCGTCACACTGGCCACAGGCAGTTCTATCGTGTGCTCTTTGAATCTATCGATGCGTGGAAAGTTAGTAGTCGGCAAGAAGTGCCCGTCTACGCGCAGGTGGGTGTAACCACGTGGGCGTGCCCAGTCCGCTAATTCTGTGTAAACACCTTTACGGTTCACTACCAGCGGGCTTAACAATCCAATATGCTGGCCTTTGAATTCACGCATGAGTTGCGCAACGATGCGCTCCGGCGTTTGTGGCTCAACTGCTGCCCCGTCATGCACGCAGTGCTGGGTGCCAAGTTTCACAAAAAGC
>RFTR01000279.1 GCA_009923345.1 Betaproteobacteria bacterium | reverse complement strand
ATATTGCGTGAAGTGTTTGGCTACGATGCTTTTCGTGGTCCGCAAGAAGCTATCGTCAACCATGTCTGCGCAGGGGGCGACGCTTTGGTGCTCATGCCTACAGGAGGCGGCAAGTCCTTGTGTTACCAAATTCCTGCCATAGCGCGACAGCGCGCGGGGCATGGCATTGCGGTGGTCATCTCGCCTCTGATTGCGCTGATGCACGACCAAGTCGGCGCTTTGCACGAGGCCGGCGTGGAGGCCGCGTTTTTAAATTCCAGTTTGAGTGGCGAAGACGCCAACGCGGTCGAGCAACGCTTGCGCAGAGGCGATATGACTTTGCTCTATGCCGCACCTGAGCGCGTCACCACGCCACGCTTTTTAGCGCAACTCGATGATTTGTATGCGCAAGGGCACTTGAGTTTGTTCGCGATTGACGAAGCGCACTGCGTCAGCCAATGGGGCCATGACTTCCGACCTGAATACCGTGCGCTGACAGTTTTGCATGAACGCTATGCGGGTGTACCGCGCATTGCGCTCACCGCCACAGCAGACGCCACGACGCGTGCTGACATTGTCGAGCGCTTGCAGTTAGAGGACGCAAAGCAGTTCGTCAGCAGTTTTGACAGGCCCAACATCCGCTACACCATCATCGAGAAAAAAGATGCGTCGACGCAGTTACTACGCTTTATTCAGCGCGAGCACACGGGCCCCTACGGGCAAGATAGCGGCATCGTCTATTGCCAATCGCGCAAACGGGTAGAAGAGGTTGCGCAATTGCTGTGCGATGCGGGAATTACCGCCTTGCCCTACCACGCGGGGCTGGCGGCCACTATGCGTCAAAACAACCAAAACCGCTTTTTGCGCGAAGAAGGTTTGGTGATGGTCGCCACGATTGCCTTTGGTATGGGCATGATGGTCGCCACGATTGCCTTTGGTATGGGCATCGACAAACCCGACGTGCGTTTTGTGGCGCACTTAGATATGCCTAAAAACATCGAAGGCTATTACCAAGAAACGGGCCGTGCTGGGCGCGACGGTCAAAGCGCAGACGCTTGGATGGCCTATGGCTTGAACGATGTGGTCAACCAACGCCGCATGATCGATGAAAGTCCTGCGGCAGAAGACTTCAAACAAGTGATGCGCGGCAAACTCGATGCACTGCTCGCCTTAGCCGAGGCCACCGATTGTCGGCGAGGGCGATTGCTGGGGTATTTTGGGGAAACCTACCCCAAGATGAAATGCGGCAATTGCGACAACTGCCTACAAGCTCCGCAAATTTGGGATGGGACTGAAGCCGCCCGCATGCTGCTCTCCACCATCTACCGTATTCACCAGCAAGACGGCAAAACATTTGGCGCCGGCCATGTCATGGACATCTTGCGTGGCAAAGACACGGAAAAAGTACAGCAATATGGCCATGCAAGTTTGAGCACTTTTGGAATTGGCGCCCGATTTACG
>RFTR01000278.1 GCA_009923345.1 Betaproteobacteria bacterium | reverse complement strand
AAATAAGAATAGGTGCATTCTTTTTTGTCCAAAATGACTTGGTCCATTTTGTCGTCGGCACGAAACACTACCTCGGTACCGAAGTTGGCGATCAAGCTCTTGAGTTTCATGCGCACAGTAGAGGAACCGCGTCCGCCACGGCTGTATTCGGTGCGCAGGACCACCATGGGGTCTTTACCATGCATGATGACGTTGCCGACGCGTATTTCTTGAGCGGTTTTCATATATGAAGTTCTTGTAAGTGAATGAGAGATTACCTAGGCCCTTGACCAGATGGAAATCGCAAAGCCCCTGATTTTAGCGTTTTTGGGACACAAATCGCTCTAATTCCGTGACCAAGTCTTCTTGTCGTTCTAATTGACGCGCATTTTGACGGGCCCAATTTGTCCAGTTTTCGAAGTGTTTTTGCTCTATTGAGGGTAACAGCGTGCCATTAATGCCATTCCAAACAGCATGGATGGCCGCCAAATCTTGGGGCATTTTCAGAGTTTCACAAAAGGCTTTTAGCTTTCTATGGTGCGCCTGATCGTCTTGCGGATAAATGTGCCAAACAAAGGGCTTGCCAGCCCATAAAGCCCGAATAACGGAGTCTTCTCCTCGAACAAAGTTCAAGTCACACGCCCATAACAAATGGTCGTAATCGGATTGGCTCAGGTAGGGCAACTGCTCAATTTGTAATTGGCCTGCACCGCAGGCAGGTATTTCCAAAACATTTAATGCTTGCGCAACAGCTTGTTGCGATCGTCCTTGCGTGACTAGGAGGTTGGTAGGCGTGTTATCGATGACCAATTGCGAGAGTAAATCTTGCAAGGCGCTAGGTTCGTAACAAAACAGCGATATCCAGCGCGTTTGTGGATGCGTTTTAGTTTTGGATATTTCAGGTGCGTAGCACGCTAGCCATGCATTGCGGTCAAATGCGGATCGCCTTTGCTTTAAATCGGTCTCGCGTATCAAGCCGCCTGTGCCAGTGACAAAGCCGGGGTAAAAAAACCATTTGGTCTGACCTTTGGCGGGGCCTTGCATCACTGGGGAGGCTAAACCGTGAGATTGCGTGACATAGCCTTCTGCGCTCAAGTATTCAAGGTTTATCCAAATTGATCTCTGTTGTGCAATCAAGTTTTCGATGTGGGTAGGCAGTTTGCAACCAAAGGCTTCGATGACTACATCACCCGTCTTCAAAGCGGTCTCAGCATCAGACCACTTGGATACTTCAACTTTGGGGTGACCGTGGGGTGCCATCCAAGCCAACGCGCTGGGATCGTCCACCCAAAGGCGAACGGAATGTCCGCGTTCGGCTAATTCAACGGCCAAACGCCAACTGACCCCCAGGTCGCCATGGTTGTCGATGACGTGGCAAAAAATATCCCACTGCAAAAGTTTGGAAGTCACCTGCGAGATTGTCCACAATACGCAGATGTCTGAAGAAAACTTGCCAGAACCTG
>RFTR01000277.1 GCA_009923345.1 Betaproteobacteria bacterium | reverse complement strand
AGAATTACAGCAAGCTGTTTTCTTTCAACAAAACGGTACGCTGATTGTTTGGCACCGCCAAGATGCCCCGGAAGCACAGCGATTCGCGCAGTTACTTGCACGAACCCAAACCCAATTGCCGAGCTTGCCCGCATTGCAATCTCTTGACAATACAAAACTCCTGGCGATGGAGCCCGCATTGCAAGGCCGTTTTCAAAATGCTCTCTATTTGCCCGACGAAGGACAATTAGACAACCGCGAACTACTGGCTGCATTGCTAGATAGCCTTCAAACGCAAAAGGTTGGCTTGCATTGGAATACTGCCAAAACACCCGAAGATTTCTCTCTAGGTACAACTGGACAACCAGACTGGATATTTGATTGCCGGGGCCTCGGTGCGAGACAGAATTGGAAGGCACTACGAGGTGTTCGAGGAGAAGTGATTCGCCTGCATGCACCTGAGGTCACTTTACAAAGACCAACGCGTTTGATTCATCCGCGCTACCCCATCTACATCGCACCCAAACTAGACCATGTATTTGTGATCGGCGCGACTGAAATTGAAACTGAAGATCTGTCCCCTGCGAGTGTGCGTTCGACTTTGGAGTTGCTTAGTGCTGCCTACACCGTGCACAGTGGTTTTGCTGAGGCGCGTATCTTAGAAATCAGCACCCAAGCCAGACCCACTTTGGCAAATAACTTGCCCGCCATTCGCCAACTTGGAGATCGCACATTACAAATAAACGGTTTGTACCGGCATGGTTTCTTAATTGCGCCTGCCATGCTCGATATTGTTTTGGAGTGGGTGCAATCACACAAGACAACTCTCGCCGATCAATTTGCTTTGAAGTTTGAACATGTCTGAAACAGTCACTATCCAAGTGCTCATCAACCAAGCGCCTCACGAACTACCAGCGAACGCCACTTTGGCAGATGCCGTGCAATGCGTGGGTATTTCTCCCCCATTTGCTGCCGCGGTCAATCTGCAGTTTGTTCCTAAAACGCAATACGTAAGCCATGTGCTGCATGCGAACGACCATATAGAACTCATCTCACCGATCACGGGCGGCTAATGTCCATGGAATCACCTATGTCTACTTCTTCACCTCTGACGCTGTATGGCGAGACTTTTACAAGCCGTCTACTTTTGGGTACTTCGCGCTACCCTTCTCCGGCAAACGGGTTCGGGCGGCGAAGCGTCGCAAAGTTTTTGGAACTTGTTACGCGAAGCCAAGGTGCCTGTTCTTCCCAATACTGCTGGCTGTCACAGCATGCAAGAAGCCATCACTACCGCAGAAATGGCACGCGAAGTTTTTAATACCGACTGGATCAAACTCGAGTTGATTGGCGATGATTACACCTTGCAACCCGACACATTAAATTTGCCCGAGGCTGCCAATCGGCTCATCAAAGCTGGCTTCAAAGTGCTTCCGTATTGCACCGAAGATTTAGTCTTGTGCCAACGCTTGGTCGATGTCGGTTGCCAAGCT
>RFTR01000276.1 GCA_009923345.1 Betaproteobacteria bacterium | reverse complement strand
TCACCACTGACTGCGCGCACGCCAACGCCTTGGTCGATGCTGAAAGACCCCGTTTTGACAATGCCCTCTTCCAAACTCCAGCCTTCGGCGCGGGTGTATTGGAAATACAAATCTGCTTCGTCGACTTTGTGCGCTTTGATAGCCGAGAGCGTGTGGATCAAGTCTGACTCGTCCAAGCCAAAAGGCTCGAGCAAAAGGCGGCGGGCAACGTCTAAACGTTCGAGGGTGGGTTCGCGTGAAATCATCCGACGATTGTAGGGTTGGCCTATTTTTGTTGCTGACGCACCCATTGCAACATGGCCGCATCATCGGCATCGGCCAAACCCGCTTGGCAGGCCTTGGCAAAAGCCTGTGCTGCCAAAGGTCCGAGCACACCTTGAAACCCTGCGGTTTTGGCAGCGTCCACCGCCAAAGCCGTGTCTTTGGTCAAGAGCGTCATGTGCGCGCGGGGCGCCAAGTCATTGACCAAAGCGCGTCGCATGCGTTCACTGCCAATCCAACTCTGTCCGCTCGACTGTTCGATCACCGATAAGGTGGTGTCTAGCGACAAACCCAGATGCTCTGACAAAGCCATGATTTCTGCGGCACCTACTAAATTGATGCCCGCTAAAAGATTGTTGACAAGCTTGGTACGCGCGCCATCGCCTACGCGTGTTCCGATACGAAACACATGGCTAGACAAGGCGTTAAGGAGTTTTTCTTGGCTGACAAAGACAGAATCTTCACAAGCCACCATCAAACTCATAGTGCCCGCTTCGGCACGCACCGGGCCACCAGACATGGGCGCATCGACGGTGAAAACGCCATGGGCTTGCAGGCGCGCAGCCACTTTTTCCACAAAGTCTGGCGCCAAAGTCGGACACAGAAAGACCGTGTCACCAGATTGCAGTGTTGACCACCAAGATGGGGCGCCTTTAGGGTCCAACAACTGGTCTACTTGTGTGTGATCGACCACGCAAATGATGACGGAGCGGGCTTTTTCGCTTACAGACGCAGCGCTGCCATGGACTATTACACCTAAAGTTTTTAGGGCTTCGGTTTTAGCTAGGTCGATGTCATGCACATGCACAACAAAACCTTGGCTGAGTAAACGACGCGCCATCGCACCGCCCATATTGCCAACGCCAACAATGCCTGCAGCTGAGGCGGAGGGTAATGACTTCACGACTGCACAAGCTGTTTAGCTTTGGCGACCGACATCAAAATGCCTAACCCCAAACCCAAGGTCACCATGGCCGTGCCGCCGTAGCTAATGAACGGCAGCGGCACGCCCACCACAGGCAACATACCGGTGACCATACCCATATTGACAAAGGCATAGATAAAAAAGCTCAGCGTGACGCTACCTGCCAACAAACGCGCAAACAGTGTCGGTCCCTCTACTGCGATGGCCAATCCACGCAAGATCAAAAAGGCAAAGCTTCCGATTAAAAACAGATTGCCAACCAAACCAAACTCTTCGCTAAAAG
>RFTR01000275.1 GCA_009923345.1 Betaproteobacteria bacterium | reverse complement strand
TTTTGTTGTACCCCGCGCGAACCATTTCTGGCACTGCAATTTTGGAAAAAACCGCAACCGCTGACAAACTGGAACCCGAGCAAGCCCCAAAGATGGCTGAGGAGTACACCGTGGCCACCCCCAAACCTCCGGGAACTCGACCAAACCAGGCTTTGGCGGCGTCGTAGGCGTCTTTGCCGAGGTCGGCGTAAAAAGCCAGCGTGCCCATCAAGATAAAGAGAGGCAAGGCCGACAAGGTGAAGTTGGAGGTGTAGGTGAACAAGCCCGTGGGGATGAATTTGAAGGCTGCATCAATGGGATACACCACCAGCATGCCGCCCAATCCCACAATAGCCATGCCGTAGGCAATGGGCACTCGGAGCAAGCTCAGCACTAAAAAAATTGCAAATCCTAACAAGCCAATGGTCAATTGATCCATGGGGTACTCCGGTCAATTCTTGCTGGGAGCCGGTGCATCGGCTTGCAATTGGGGCGCGGACTTCGCAAAGGCGTCGAGTTTCAGCAGCTCCTGGTAGATCGCCATGACCTTGGGAACGCTGTCGAGTTGGCAGCCAAACAAGCTGGCCCCCGTGACCTGTGAGGCCAAGCAAATGTCAGCCACAGTGACGTGGTCGCCATGGCTGTATCGCCCCGCTTGGGGGGACTGGGACAACATTCGCTCATACGTTTGGAGGGCTTGCAGGGTCCAATGTTGGAGCCAGGCGTTGCGAGTGCCTTCATCCAAATGCAGCGTGTTTTGCAAATAATTTCTGACACGCGGCACCACCAACGGGTGGCCATCGCTGGCACAGACATGCGCCAGGCTCAGCACCCTGGCTCGCTGCTCGGGCGCGGTGGGCATGAGCGCCGGCGTGGGGTAAACCAACTCCAGGTAATCCAGAATGGCCATCGATTGCGACAACGGTTGTGACACGCCCGGCACAATCAGTGCGGGCACGGCACCTTGAGGGTTGATGGCCAAATACGCGGGGTCGTGTTGGTGCCCTGCGAGCAGGTTCACCGGAATTTCTTCGTAGGTCAGCCCTTTGAGTTTCAGTGCAACGCGAACTCTGTAGGCGGCCAGTGAGCGCCAGAAACCATAAAACCGGATGGACATGGGTTATTCCTTGCCAGTGGGGATCACTGGAATGAGTAGGTAGGGGGCTTTGCTGGGTTTGATGTGCAGGGTGTTGACACCATCAAAAATTTTCGCGGGCCGGTCTTTGGGGTCGGTGTGCGTGAAAGGGCCACATCCCGTCATGGGGTATTTCATATTGGACAACACGCCTGCGGGACCGGGGTAGACATAGTCTTTGCCTCGCAATGTCAATGCCAGACGGTAACCGGCGGGGACCACAATGCTGGTCGGGATGATTTCAACATCCAACTCCACCACCTGGTTGGGCTTGAGGGGTTGCTTCTCGTCGTGTGTGTGGTAGGGCTGCCAGGGTTTGCTCTTTGCGGCATCCAGTTTGCGCTGCGATCCGCGCA
>RFTR01000274.1 GCA_009923345.1 Betaproteobacteria bacterium | reverse complement strand
GTGAAGTTCGTGTTCGTCGCGTTCAGCGCGTTCGACACCACCGTCCCGCCACTCGCCGTGAACGCCAGTCCCGTCGCCGCCGTCGGGGCGGTGTAGTCCGCGAGGACCGTCAGCGCACTGCTCGTCGTCACATTCCCGGCGCTGTCGGTGAGTTTGACCGTCAGCGACTTCGACCCGTCCGACATCGCGGCCTGCACCTGCGCAGCCGTCGTGAACGATGGCGTCAGCGACACCGTCGTCGCCCCACTCGCCACACTGGCCGTGACCGGCGTGCTGAACGACGCCGCCCCTACCAGCAACTCGGCCGTGCCACCACCGGTGCCGACGTCGCCAGTGATGGTTGCCGTCACCGTGAAGTTCGTGTTCCCGGCGTTCAGGGCATTTGCCACCTGGTTCGTGCCACCGGTCGCCGTGAGGGCCAGACCCGTCGCCGCCGTCGGGTCGGTGTAGTCGGCCAGGACCGACAGCGCACCGCTTGTCGCGACGTTGCCGGCGCTGTCCGTCAGCTTCAGCGTCACCGACAGCGTGCCCGCCGCCATGGCTGCCTGCACCGCGGTCGTCGTAGTGAACGATGGTGTCAGCGACACCGAGGTCGCCCCACTCGCCACAATGGCCGTCACCGGCGTGCTGAATGACGCCCCACCCACCAGCAACTCGGCTGTTCCTCCGGCACTCCCCACATCACCGGTAATCGTCGCCGTCACCGTGAAGTTCGTGTTCCCGGCGTTCAGGGTGTTCGCCACTTGGTTCGTGCCACCAGTCGCCGCAAGGGCCAGCGAGGTCGCTGCCGTCGGTGCCGTCGTGTCGACCGTGAAGGTGGTCGTGCCCGACGCAACCGCGGCGTTCCCGGCGGTGTCCGGTGCCGTCACCGACACCGTGGCGCTGCCGTCGTTCCCGCTCGCCACGGTGTGGGTGAAGTACGTCGTGCCGACGCTGCTCGATGTGTTGTAGGTCTCAAGCGCCGTGATCGTCCGGCTGCCATCAAGCGACAGCACCAGGGCGCTGGCGAGTCCCGTCGCCTCAGTGGTCACCGCCTTGACGACGACGATGTCGCCGGTCGTGACCGGACGGGACGCCGAGGAGGCGTACGTCAGCGCAGCAGCAGCCGTCGCATTCGCCGGAACCGACGACGCGATTGCGTACGTCAGCGCCACAACCGGTGCCGTGTTGTCCACGGTGAACGTCGCGTTCGTCGCCGACGCATTGGCATTCAACGCCACGTCAGTGCCCGCGATCGTCACCGTCGCCGTCCCGTTGCCCGTCCCCACCGTATACGCGTAGGTCCACACCGACGACGAGGTACTCGTCATTGCCGTCGACGTCACGGCGTTGGTTCCGCCACTCGGCACCGCGATCGCGATCGTCGGCGATGACGCCATGGCCTCGGAGAACGTCGCCGTCACCGTCACGCTGTCGCCCGACTTGACCGCTCGGTTCGGAGAGTAGGTCAGCGCCACCGTCGGTGCCGTCGTGTCGA
>RFTR01000273.1 GCA_009923345.1 Betaproteobacteria bacterium | reverse complement strand
TTGAGGTTTGATAGCCTTGTGCGCTTAATTGCGTCAATATGAGCTCAGAGTCTGTCAACGCCTTGGGACAGCCCAAGCTCACAAAACCCACTTTGGGGATGTGTGCCGTATTCATACTCTGTGGGATTGGAAAATTTGGTAGGCGCGATTGGACTCGAACCAACGACCCCCACCATGTCAAGGTGGTGCTCTAACCAGCTGAGCTACGCGCCTAAATGTCCGAAAGCACAAGTGTATCAGACTCTAACGTCTTTTAGCGTTACGTACGCCTTTGACTTCTCCAATGAGACCCAAAACTTTGTTGAGTTTGCGCGTGTCAAACACCTCAACAGTAAAAGTCATCCAAGCCACTTCTTTGATGGATTGGGTTTGTACACCCACCACATTCATTTTCTCTTTGGCAAACACTTCCGAAATGTCTCGCAGTAAACCTTGCCTATCAAAAGCCTCTATCGACACATCGACTTGGTATGCCAAGGGCTGGGTTGCTTTGGAATTGCCCCATGTGACTTCAATGACGCGATCGGGATTTTTCCTTTCAATTTGCGCGAAGTTGGAACAATCCTCACGGTGAATGCTCACGCCTTTGCCGCGGGTCACAAAGCCTTTGATTTCATCGGGGGGCGCTGGCTTGCAACATTTGGCCAGTTGAGTCATCAAAGAATCCAAGCCCACTACCAAAACACCGCCGTTTTCAGAAGGCTTGGTTGGTTTTGATTTTTTCAACAATATGTAGTCGTCAGGGGTGACATTGGCAACTGAACTAGGTCTTAAAAACTGCTCAATCGCTCGCAGTGAAAACTCTTCCTTACCAACGGATTCAAACAATGCCTCAGAAGATTTAAATCCGAGCTGACCAGAGAGCTCCTCTAAATTAATGCTCGATTTACCTTCGCGTTGTAATAATTTTTCGACTGCATCGCGGCCTTTGGAAATCGTCTCCTGCAAAACCTGCGCATTAAACCAAGCACGCACCTTGGAACGCGCCCTAGCACTGACCAAAAACCCCAACTCCGGGTTAAGCCAGTCCCTAGATGGACCGCCTTCTTTGATCGCAGTGATCGAGACAGTTTGTCCGTTTTTAAGCACCGTATTCAAAGGCACCATCGCGCCGTCGATGTGCGCGCCACGGCACCGATGCCCCAAATTGGTATGCAAGGTGTATGCGAAATCAATGGGGGTTGCGCCATCTGGCAGTTCCACTACGGCGGCCTCTGGTGTCAGCACGTAAATTCGGTCAGGCGCAAGCTGCGCATCTTGTTTGCCTTTAGAGCGGTTATCGCTTGATTGCGAGTTGGCAGATGCCATCTCTCTTTCCCAAGCCAGCAATTGGCGCAACACTGCGATTTTGGTGTCGTAGGCACCAGTGGCAGAAACACCCGAATACCCTTTTTTACCAGCCTCTTTATAGGCCCAATGCGCAGCAACCCCATGCTCCGCGTGGTCGTGCATGCTTTGCGTTCTGATTTGAATCTCTATGGCTTTTTGCTGTGCATCGCG
>RFTR01000272.1 GCA_009923345.1 Betaproteobacteria bacterium | reverse complement strand
AAGGTGTTGTCTGTCATGGTCATTCCTTTGGGTGGGGGAATGACTTTAGAGGAAGGGAGGCTCAGAGGATGAGCCTTCTTGCAATTTATGCAAGCCACTTGTCTAACAACGGTCCCACATAGCTTTTAGGCAAGCTATGGCCTGCCCCTTCTACTACGAAGGCTTTTACTTGTATGAGTTCTGCCAAGCTTTGAACATTCTCTGGATTGCACTGCCAGTCTTCACTGCCGACATGCATTTGACAATTGAGTGGGGCTGAATATCTGCCACTGCTGGCAAGTTTGAACAATTGCGCTGCTCTGGGCGGTATGAAAGTTGTCGCTGTGGCTTGGTTGGATGACTCACCGACGATGGGTGAGAGTAATAAGACTTTTCCAGGGAAAGGCGCCAATTGAATTTGGGCATATAAAAACAAGTACGCACCAAATGAGTTAGCAATGATGCGGGCATTTGCGTCCCAAAAGTGCGAGCTGATATCTTGGGCAACGGTATCGACTTGCTCAGCAAAGGATAGGCGGTTGAATTCATCAACCAGCGCCCTTCCTGTGACGTCATAACCTCTTTCCAAAAGATGCTGACCTAACCCTGTGTCGAGTCGACCCCCACGGCCAGGTAGGTAATAAATTGTTTTTTGCATGTTGTGGGGGTTATACCTTCAACCAATCCTCGATGGTTTTTAAGCCATGATGCGTTTTAACCTCTGCAGCAAACTACGCTTCGTTTGTGCTTTAACCAAACCCCATGAATTCACCGCGATGTTGGCAAAAGACTTGGCAAATAGTCCGTACGCTTTTTGTTGCGACGGATCGTCTAGTTTGGCGAGTTCTGCGTGGAGTATTCGCAGAGCGTGGCGGTTGAGTGACACGATGCCCTTCACATTCTTAGACAACCAGTCGAGCAAACACGCCCAGTAGTGGTCTACATGGCCGTCTGCACCAGAGGCATTGCACAAAACTGTCCAGACCTCGCCTTCATAGATGGGATCCATCAATTCAAAGGTGATGTTCGAGAAATCGTTGGTCTCTACTGCGAGCTCGTTGAATTTGCGCAGCATATCGTCTGGCCCACCGGCTTGCTTTTTGAGGAAATCTGGAATTTCGTAGTCGTCTACGCCACCTTGGGCTAGCTTGTCTACCTTCGAAGTAGTTTGGGTTTTATTAGTTCGCCAAACACTGGGGGCTGACAAATTGTTTGAAACGATCGCACTTCTTGAAGGCGATGCATAACTAAAGGAAGCCATAGATCTGGAATACAACACCGTACTTCTGCGAGATGTATCTACATAACCAAATCCACCCCACCCTGCTGCTTGCATTTGGCTGATCTTTTCTAACTTAGGCAAGCCGTCTGCTTTCTCTTCCTCTGCGCGAATGTGCACCAATAGCAAATTGGTGTATTTGCTTGCGAGTTGGTATTGAATCGCCAACTCAGTAGCTTCTGCCTCATTGGTCGTTGCAAGAATTCGTGCCCCTGCAACCAAGCGTGCAGTGGTGTCTGCGC
>RFTR01000271.1 GCA_009923345.1 Betaproteobacteria bacterium | reverse complement strand
TTGCTGATTTGGCAGACTCCGATGCAGTTGAAACAGCGCATATTGCTGAGGCCATTCAATACCGAAGAGTGCTAGTAAGCCAGTAAAACGACTTAAGCCCCAGTTGTGCTGAAACTCTGATGCTTTCAAACTATCAATATTTGTAAGCATCTCACAACCACCCAATAGCCATATTTCTCAAAAATACTTTTGGTAGTTTTGACAGCCAGCACATCGCTATTGACACAACTTCCACTTTTTCGCATCAACCGTATTACTTGAGGAAGGAAATTGAATGAAGGTGTTTACCTACCTGCTAGGACTTGCTTTGGCATTCGCACTATCTGCCGTTTACGCAGAGGATGAAAAGCCTAAAAAGCCCAATCGCATGGCCACTTGCAACAAAAACGCGGAAGGCAAAAAAGGCCAAGAGCGTAAAGACTTTATGAAGGAGTGCTTGAGTACCAAAAAACCTGCTTAGGCTAGCTTCATCTTTGATGTGTGCATTGCCATTTCACACCTAGATTTGTTTTGACAGAAGCGCAGCTTGCTCGCAATATGCGCTTCTTTTTTAGAGATTAGGGGCTAACAGTCTCTGCAAGTCTTTCACTTCCACACCTTGTCGCAACGCCAAGTCTTGCACTTGGTCTTCTCCAATACGGCCCACGTTGAAATAGCTGGCTTGCGGATGCGCCAAATAAAACCCGCTCACGCTGGCCGCTGGTGTCATCGCCAAGCTTTCGGTCAAACCCATACCAATATCGCCGCACTGTAATACGTCAAACATGGCGCGCTTCGCGCTGTGGTCTGGACACGCAGGGTAGCCAGGGGCAGGGCGAATGCCTTGGTATTTTTCTGCAATCAATTCTGGATTGCTGAACGACTCATCTGCGGCATAGCCCCACAAGTCTTTGCGCACTCGCTGGTGCATGCATTCGGCAAAGGCTTCTGCCAAGCGGTCAGCTAAAGCTTTGAACAAAATGGCTGAGTAGTCATCATTCGCATCGACGAATCGCTTTTCTTGTTTCTCGCTGCCAATACCTGTGGTCACCGCAAACAAACCGACGTAGTCAGCCGCCTGCGTTTGGTCGGCTACAAAGTCTGACAAACAACGGTTGGGGTTGTTATTAGGTTTGACGGTTTGCTGGCGCAAGCCATACCAAGTCATCACTTGTTGTTGGCGCGATTCATCTGCGTATAAAACAATATCGTCCCCCACGCGTTGCGCGGGGTACAAACCCACCACTGCATTGGCCGTTAACCATCGACCTTCGATGATTTTTTTCAGCATCGCCTGGCCATCGGCGAATACTTTTTTCGCCTCGTCGCCGACGACATCGTCTTCCAAGATCGCGGGGAAAGGTCCGGCCAAATCCCAGGTCTGGAAAAACGGCGCCCAATCGATAAAAGGCTCTAGCTCTGCCAAGTCGAAGTTTTTAAAAACGCGCTTGCCGATGAATTTAGGTTTAGTGGGTTTGTATGTCTCCCATTGAACGACCGCAGCATTTGCACGCGCTTCGTG
>RFTR01000028.1 GCA_009923345.1 Betaproteobacteria bacterium | reverse complement strand
ACCTGCGACAACAGTTCCCCATGCATGCTGGGTTGGGGGCAATGTAGGCAAAGGCAATTCGATCTCTGGCAAAGCAATACGTGAAACGCCTTTGGCCTTCTTCTTGAGTTGCCCGCCTTCCACCGTTACAAAGCTGGGGCAAAAGCCTTTCAAGCAACTGGTGTCTTTGTTGCAGGTGTTTTGGTTGATGGTGCGCTTGCGACCAAACTCTGTCTCTAGCGGTTCGACGCTCAAGCAATTGCTTTGCACACCGCAATCACCACAGCCTTCGCACACCAAATCGTTGATCAACACGCGCACTGCAGGATCGACCATGGTTCCACGCTTGCGGCGGCGGCGTTTTTCTGTCGCACAGGTTTGGTCATAAATGATGACGGTGCAACCTTTGACCTCACGCATTTCGCGCTGCACTTGATCAAGCAGAGTGCGGTGGTACACATTCACGTCGGCTACCAAATCGGCACCTTCGTATTTTTCTGGCTCGTCGGTCACGATAGCAATGCGCTTGGCACCTTCTGCGCGCATGCTTTGCGCAATTTGCAAAGTGGTGTGGCCCTCAGAGCGCTCACCAATAGGCTGTCCACCAGTCATCGCCACCGCATCGTTGTACAAAATTTTGTAAGTGATGTTGACACCAGCTGCCACGCTTTGGCGCACCGCCAAAATGCCGCTGTGGAAGTAGGTGCCGTCGCCAATATTCGCAAAAATATGCTGGTCGTTGACGAAGGGCTGTTGCCCAACCCACGGCGTTCCTTCGCCACCCATCTGGGTAAACCCCGCCGTACTGCGGTCCATCCACAAGGACATGAAGTGACAACCAATACCCGCCATCGCGCGTGAACCTTCAGGTACTTTGGTGCTGGTGTTGTGCGGGCAGCCAGAACAAAACCAAGGTTGGCGGTCTGCTGTCACCACGCTCACACTCATCGCTTGCTCTTTGGCAGTGATGATGGCGAGCTGCGCATTGATGCGCGACGCGACATCGGCGTCCACGCCCAACTTCAGTAAACGCTGCGCAATGGCCTTGGCAATCAAAGATGGATTCAAGTCGGCATTCGCACGCAACAAAGTACTAGCACGTGGATTGGGCACCGACCATTCACCGCCACCCTCGTCAGCTTCGTTGAATTTGCCTAGCACCACAGGGCGCACATCGGAGCGCCAGTTGTACAACTCTTCTTTGAGTTGGTATTCAATGACTTGGCGCTTTTCTTCGACCACCAAAATTTCTTGCAAGCCTGTTGCAAATTCGCGTGTAGCTTGTGCTTCGAGCGGCCACACCACCGTCACTTTATGCAAACGAATACCAATGCGACGGCAAGTGTCGTCATCTATGCCCAAATCTAAAAGTGCTTGCCGCGTGTCGTTGTAGGCTTTGCCACTGGCAATCAATCCAAAACGGTCATTTGGCCCTTGCAACACGTTGTGGTTTAAGCGGTTGGCGCGTATGTAGGCTAGGGCGGCGTACCACTTGAAATCAAACAGGCGCGCTTCCTGGCTCAAAGCATCATCCGGCCAACGGATATGCACGCCGCCTGCAGGCATCTCAAAGTCAGGCAACACGATCTTGACGCGTTCAGGGTCGATCACCGCAGTCGCACTGGACTCCACAATTTCTTGGATGGTTTTCATGCCCGACCAAATGCCGGAGAAACGACTCATAGCAAATGCATGCAAACCCAAATCCAAAATATCTTGCACACTGGCAGGGAAAAACACAGGTGTGCCACACGCTTTAAAAATATGGTCGCTTTGGTGTGCTGCCGTGGAGCTTTTCGCCACATGGTCGTCGCCCGCCACAGCCAACACGCCACCCCAAGGCGTGGTACCGGCCATGTTGGCGTGTTTGAACACATCGGCACAACGGTCTACACCTGGGCCTTTGCCATACCAAATGCCAAAGACGCCATCAAATTTGTTGCTGCCTGCTGGTGCAAAACCCAGCTGCTGTGTGCCCCATAAGGCAGTAGCCGCCAACTCTTCATTCACACCGGGCTGGAACACGATGTTTTGCGCATGCAAATATTTTTTGGCCCTCCACAAGGCTTGGTCGTAAGTTCCAAGAGGCGAGCCGCGGTAACCACTGATAAAACCGGCTGTGTTCTTGCCCTGCAAGGTATCGCGCTGGCGTTGCAACATTGGCAACTTGACCAAAGCCTGCACACCACTCATGAAAGCGCGACCGACGTCTAAGCTGTATTTGTCATCCAGCGTGACGTTTTCTAAAGCGCGGCGGATATGTTCCGGCAGGGGTGCGTTCATGGGTTTCTCCAAAAGGATCTGGTGCCGCGCAAAGTGTAGGGCGCAAAAGAGTCTGCATCACGCCGCCTGGGTGACATATAGGGTTTACTTGGGTGAATTAATGGGCGTCATTGGGGGTTTGCCCAGAACACAGCGCACCTATTTGGGCCACAACACCCAAAGGCGTAAACCTTGCTTCATGCGGCCGGCAAAGTCACCCGCTTGTGCGCCTGTGCCAGCAAAGTAGTCTGCACGCACCGCACCCACAATGGCGCTTCCCGTGTCTTGGGCAAACACCAAACGTTGCAAATTACCATTTGGCCCCGCACTCGTTAACCATAACGGCGTTGCATACGGAATGGAGTCTTTGTCTACGGCAACCGAGCGCCCCGCAGTCAAAGGCACGCCTTGCGCACCCCGCGGACCCAGATCAGCATCTTTTTCGGTGCGTGTCTCAGGTCTGAAAAATACATAACGTGGATTGCTCCACAGCATCTCTTGCACCAAGCGCGGGTTGCTGGATTGTGTCGCGCTGATCCACGCTTTGATACCAGGCCACGACGCATCGCGCACCAAGCCACGGTCTAGCAACCAGCGACCCACGCTGGCGTAAGGCTGGTCATTCGATGCCGCATAGGCCAAACGCACCACGCGCGTGCGTCCATCTGCATCGGTGATACGCACACGCCCAGACCCTTGGATATGCAAAACCAATGCGTCTACCGGGTCTGCCAACCACGCCACTTCCTTGCCACGCAATGCCTCTTTGGCTTCAGGCAAGGTGTCAATTTGTTGCCGCGTCAACCAAGGCTGTCCAGCCCGCTTGGCCTGTTGCAATGCATCTGGGGGCGCATATAAAGGCACCTCAAAGCCAGGGCGCATGTTTGCGGAGGCTTCCATCAAAGGCTCGTAATAACTGGTCAACAAACCTTCTGGGTTACCGTCTAAAGACTCTACGCGGTAAGGTTGCAAATGCGACATCAGCCACAGCCGTTTGTCTTGGTTATCAGCCAAAAGCAATTGCTTAACTTGTCTACATAGAGGCGCAAACAAAGGTCCAGGTCGCTCACAGTTTTGCAGCCAAGCGTTCCACGCGTCGGATAAATCGTCCACTTGCCACCCAGGCAGTTCGTTCCACGACACGGGAACCCACCGGCTGCGATAAAACTTTTGCGGGCTTGGGGTATCGGGCGCGCCAGCCAAACCGCCAGACGCACGTGGCGCAGCATCGACAGGACGGGCGACGGGTGCCGCAGGAGCCGCAGGGGTGGCTTCTTCCACCACCACGCGACGCGGCCCAGAGCCGCAAGCCACCAAGCTTCCTACAATCGCGATCCACACCACACGCCACAGGAGTTGTTTCATGTTGTTGATTTTGCTCGAAGCTCTGGGCGCAGGATTGATTCTGGTGTTGATCGTCTGGTGGACCATGTTCTCAGGGCGTAGCGAAGCAGCGCATAAAGAGGCGAGTGAGGCGGCAAAACGTGAAGACAGTAATAACAAACTCTGAAGTAATCACCCCGCTAGTGCTCGCCTACCGTCATGCAGATTAATCTCTCAGTAAATTAGCCAACTCCACGGCAGACTTCACGGCCATCTTGTCAAACACGCGCGCGCGATGCACTTCTACCGTGCGCACACTGATGTCTAGTTGATCTGCGATCAACTTGTTAGGCAATCCTTCCACTACCAAGCGCATCACATCGCGCTCGCGCCCAGTGAGCTCTGCCAAATTATGTTGTCGGCTTTGCTTGGCTTTGACAGACTCCAACATGGTGGCCGAGCGTTGTAAGGCTTGCTCCACGCGGTCTACTAGCGCGTTGTCTGAAAACGGTTTTTCACAAAAATCAAAAGCGCCACGCTTGACTGCATCAACAGCCGTTGGCACATCGGCGTGGCCTGTCAGAAAAATCACGGGGAGCGACTCCAGCAAGCCCCTTGCAATCAACTGCTCAAACAGCGCCAAGCCGCTCATGCCAGACATACGCACGTCAAGTAATAAACAGCCTGGTTGCGAAGGACGCCAATCGGGTTCAGGCCTTGCATTTAAAAAAGCGGCAAAGGCATCTGCGCTGTTAAATGATTCGCTGGGCAAACGACGCGAACGCAGCAGCCAGGCTAGGGCTTCGCGAACTCCGGCATCGTCGTCCACAATAAAAACCAAAGCGTCTTGGGTCGGTTGCATCTGCGAAGTCCTCATCCTTTAAGTCTGCGGCAAAGTGAAGCTAAACACAGTGCCTCTGGGTTGGTTAGGGCCGTGTTGGAGTAAGCCGCCGTGCTGCTCGACCACGGTACGACATAAGCTCAAGCCCAGCCCCATGCCTTCCTCTTTGGTCGTGAAAAAAGGGGTGAAGAGTTTTTCCGTCAATTCTTCTGCAATGCCATGTCCTTGGTCTGCCACCACAAACTCCATCCACTGCTGACCCGTTGTTGGTGGCACGGTGCGTACCAACAGGGTCAGCGTTTTATAGGGGGTATCGTCTTGCATCGCTTGCATACCATTGCGCGACAAATTCAACAGCACCTGCTCAACCATGGTGCGGTCACACAAGACATGAGGCAAACCGGTGGCGCATCGCAACTCGACCCTTACACCCAATTTACGCGCCTGCAAGGCCACCAAAGGCATCACGTTATCGAGCAGAGTGCGCGGTGCCACGTCAACACGCGATTGGTCGCGGCGGCGCACAAAATCATGCACGCTTTTGATCACTTTACCGGCTCGCTCGGCCTGCTGGCCAATGCGTTGCATCGCGTCGTTCAAGCTAGTCGCCAACTGCGGATCTGTCAGCGTGGCCTCGTGCAACAAATTCATACTGCCAGTGGCGTAACTTGCAATCGCTGCCAAAGGTTGATTGAGTTCATGGCTTAACAACGAAGCCATTTCGCCCACCGTTGCCAAGCGCGCCGTGGCTTGCAAACGTTCTTGGCTGGCGCGCGACAACTCTTCCACACGCCGCTGCTCGCTCACATCAAGCACCGCACTCATCCAGCCCGTTTGTGCATAAAGACCGATTCCACCCCTTCGCGTGGCGGGGCGTTACCAGCCAAACGCAAGGCCTGTCGCTTGCCATATTCATCAACCATCTCTGGCGGCCAGTAAGGCGCAGGAATGCCGTGTCCCAACAGCTCTTTGGCCGTGAAGCCCACCATCTCACAAAAAGCGGGGTTGATGTAAGTGATGCGTCCTTGGCTATCTCGCGCGCGCAAACCCGTGACCAAAGAGTCTTCCATCGCTTTACGAAAAGCCAACGCATCGGCCAAATCAGACTCGACGCGCTGGCGTCTGCGCATGTCTCTTGCCAACAAGCCCATCACGCTCGCCAGCCCAATCGCCATCATGGTCACTAATGCAGTGAGAATGTTAGGAAACACATCAGGCGCTGCGCGCCAACTATCGATTCGCAACACCATGGTGTTGCCAGGCAGGGTGAGCAGTTGTTTCGCAGTGAATACACGCGCGCCGCGTTGCGCCGCGCCGTGCATGGCCAGCCGGGTGCCATCGGCTTCGGTGAAAGAGACTTCTTGGCTGCGAAGCAATTGCGCATTTAAAAAGTTGATGAGGATTTCGTTCAAGGCGTAAGTGGCTACAGTAAAACCCACCAACTCGCCATTGTTCAAAACCGGCAAGCACAAGTTCATCACCTCGAGACCTTGCCCATTGGCTTGCGGCACATAAGTGCTAGCGCTGTAACCTGGCCCACTTTGGCGTTGCGCAACGGAGCAGGCTTGCACCACTTCAGGCATTTGAAACATCGTGCCCATATGGCCAAACACGGGCGCACGAAATGGCGTGTCTACCTCTGACTTCAATTGCAATTGCACATCGCGCCATTCCAAGCGCAACCACTCGCGGTGCTCGCGCAATAATGTGGCCGCCTCTTGTTCCCATGGCAAGGACGCCTGTCCAGCAAACTGAAGTGCCTGCAAACTTTGCACATTGCGTGTAAGGCCATTGCGGATATCGGAGACCGCATCTGACGCGTCTTCCGCCATACGGTTTTCAACTTGGCTAACTTCGTAGCGTCCCGCTAGCCAGACCAAGGTGCCTACCATGCATACCAGCAAAACCACTAGAGATATCCACAAAGCCCAACGGCTCAGCAAACGGGGGGCTATCCAACGCATCACTCGGTCTTGGTCACGCGTGGATTGCTCCAAGACCCGTCAATCAAAAACACCGAGGTTCCTGCTTTGGTCAAAGGCTTGCTAAGAACCAACTGGCTCAAATAGGTTGTCAACCCTACCAACGGGTTAATGGCCGCCATATAAAGCGTGGCAGCGCTGGTATTGATTTCAGGCACCACCACCACCTTGAGGTTTTGGGTTTCTTTGGCAATGTCGGCACTGCCTTCAATGGCTGCACCAGCAGAGACGCCTTTCATTTGGAAGTTATTCGTAGTCGCTAAGCCCTGCTCTATACGCACATCGCCACGCACAAAGTCAAAGGCAAAGCCTTCGCCAAAGACATCGCTGAAGTCCAACATCAAACGCCTTGGCAAAGCCTGCAAGCTCAACACGCCCAAAAGTCGCGCCGCACCGGGTTCGGATTTGAGGAACTGGCCTTTTTCAATCATCAAGTTCATTTGCCCCGACATACTCGGGTAGTCCAAGGTGATGGGCGAACCTTGCCAAGACACTTTGCCCTGCAGTTTGCCGTGGCCGTTGCGAATCGCGTTGGGAGTTCCAAGACGCGTTAGCAACTGACCGCTGTCTTTGATATCCATCACAAAGTCGAGGCGTGTTCTTCGCAGTTTGGGCCCATCTGCCGCCCATGAACCGGTAGCACTCAAACTGCCATCGGGTGCAGTGAGATTAAGTTTGTTCAGGCGCCACTCTCGGCCAGCATTGGCAACGGTGCGGTTGACAGCATCCATTTCCAGACGGCCTAGTTTTTTGCCACGCAGCGTTAAATCGTTGACCACCACATCCAAGGCCGGAATGCTAGAGGGCTCGTCACTGAGCATGCGTTCTACATCCGGCACCAGGCTCGGAGGGATGTTGAGAAAAGACAAACGCGCATACAACTGAGCGGGTTGTGTAGTTGTGGCGGGTCGAACTTCTGCAGTGCCATTGAGTTCATCGGCTGCGATATTCAAACGCCACAACTCACCCATGCGAACCCCGCCTACAACCACGCGGTTGATCACACGATCGGCCAGCTTTACTTGGTCAGCACGGACAGTCAAAAGCGAGGGCATATAGTCTTGTGCGCCAGTTGCTTCTAATTCTTGCCCGACCAAATTGGTTTTTGTAGATCGGGGTTTTGTCTTGCCTGTAGGTGCAGCAGAGAACTGCGTCATCACTTCGTTCCAGGCGTCTAGGTCTACGTTGGGTTGCTGCAAACTCAAACTCACCCCTACCTCACGCGAGGGGGTTACCTCGGATGTGGCAACGCCCAACGCAATCGCACCGCGCAACACGCGGGTCTGTGTGGCGCTGATATCTCTTATAAAGTTGAGCGATAAGACCCGCGCTACAGAGAGCTTGATTTGGTCTTGCATCACCTTTGATTTGGGCGCTAAAGACTCTTTGGTGAGTTGCGTTTCCAAACGCAAAGGCCAAATCGCTGCAGCAGGCTTGTTCATGGGCGCTGGGAAAGTCAAAGCCATACCCTTGAGATCACTTTGCACCAAGATTTCAGGCTGCCCTTTACGCAATGCAACGCTTGCGTTGTAGTTGGTTGAGCCATTTGCGCGCAAGGCCAGTTGTGAAAACACCCCAAGCTCGCTGGCTTGGCGCAAACCATCGGCCGTTACCACCCCCTTGATACGCAGTTGGTCTGGTCCGTCTGTTTTGTTAGGGTCAAACAATAGGCTGCCGTCAATTTGGGCGTCTCCGCCAAATACGCGGGCTTTGAGATTTTTGGTGGAAAGTCCTTGCGTATCAAACTGCACGACGCCTCGGGTTTTGCTAAGTACCGGTACGCCCGGCATGATTTGCAAATCGTTGTCTTGCAAAGTCACACTGCCTTGCACAGACGTTTTTTGCAAGGCACGCACTGGAACATTGAGTTGCATTTTGAATTCGGCCATACCCGTGGCTTGGCTTTTTTCCAATGTATGGTCTAGCAACTCATTGAGGGCTGAGCGCACCACAACGCCCTGCATATCGGCGAGGGGGCCACGCGCTTGTGCTTTCACTGTGACGTCAAGGTCTTTCACACGGGGCATGGTTGCCTCGATCTTGTCCCATGCCAGCTGCGGCGCCCCCGCCAACTTTCCTGCGCCCTTGAACTGCATAGCGCTTCGCTCGTAAACCAATTCGCCTTTAAGCGAAGTAATCGCTGGCCATGTATTTGCTAGGCTAACTGGCTTGCCCTTTGTCTGCGGCACATAGGCATATTGACCGTTGGCAATTTGGGCGACAAAACGAAACTCGCCCAACTTAGGGTTATCAAAAGGCATGTCCACTAAATTGCCGCTTAAGTGCAAAGTTGCTTGCGTGATCTCACCGCCTGTTAGCGCATCTTTTAAATAAGCACGTGCCTCGGCGTCTATTTCTTTCGGCAAATAGCGATGTAGTTGCTTGATCTGTAGACGACTAATGTTGGCAGTCAGATCCAACACCCCAGGCCAACGATTTTCACCTTTGCCGGTTGTCCAAGTGCCGTTAAATTCTGCCGATGCGTCCGCGTTGCGTAAAAGTCCTTGTTTGACTTGTACAGAAATTTCGGTCTCTTGCGAATCTGCGCTTTTGTTATTTGCCGGTTTAATTTGCCAACTGATGTTGGCAGCTGCTTGCGCCAAAGAAATCTTAGCCTCGTCCAATCCCTCTGGCAGGGTTACAGCACCCTGTTTGATAACGAGTTGCGCTTTGCCACCTTGCTGTGAAACATCAAACTCTATATCCGCACCAGATACACCTGGTAGGCGTTGCAAGGGGGCTGGCGCATTAGCGGCGTGCAGCCATTGAAAGTTGCTTACAGAGCCTTTGGCTTTGTAATTCAACGCTGCGTCTGCTTGTTGCGCACTAGGCAGCACCCAACTGGCTCCCAATTGGTTCACTTGCCCTTTAGGCTGCGCAAGCTTGAGCGCAGTGCGTAGGTCTTCAGGCAGTGGCAAGCGTTGGCTAATTTGTGCCAAGGCTTCTAAGTCCAAACGGTCGGCGGTCAAGCTACCTGCGCGAAAGTCGTCCCCTTGCCACTTCATGCGTAGCACACCACCAGGCCAGCGCTCGCCTTCTTGGGTGTCGAAAACCAAGTCTTGGCTGTTGATTTCGTTTTCACCGTCAAGCCATTTAGCGCCTATGCGGCCACTCACATGGCGCAACACCAAGGGCTTCAGGCTATCACCCAATCGCGCGTCCACCGCGTCTAGCGCCATGTCAGCGGTAAGGCCTGTCAACTGGCCTTGCACCCAGTCGGTCCACATCCTTACGCCGCCTTTGCCTTCATAGATCGCAATGCCGCGGTCAAAACGTAACCATTGGCGTAACAAAGAAAGATCGATGTCCGGCGCGTTGGCATAGAGCTCGCCACTCCAATGACGTAAGTCGCCACTGCGTTGCAGGGGGTTTTGTGAAAACTTGCCCTGCACCGACAGACGCTGCCCCAGACCCACTGGGGGAGTCACGTCTACCCGCATGAGATGCTGATGGAAACTGTTTTGCATGACCACATTGACATGCGACAAACTTAACTCGGGCGAATCTCGCAACTCATCGCGCCAATGCAAGACACCATCGCGAATCAAAAACTCAGGTTGTGAAAAAAACCAATCTAGGCCCGACCCGTCACTTGCTTGCGATGTGTCCAGCCCTGCCACCCAGATATTTCCTTGTTTGTCGCGGCGAATATCGAGTTCGGGTTGGTCAATGACCAATTGCTCAAACGTGCCGCGTAACAAGGAGCGAGCGGAAACAACCACATCCACATACGGTAAACGCAAGGCCTCGCGACCATGGGCGTCAAATAATTGAATGTCTTGAAACCGCAGCTGAGGCGCCCACCACCCCCCCAGAACACTGACATTGGCAATTTCTACGCGCAGGCGAAGCGTTTGCGAAGCCTGCCGCTGCAACAAGGGTCGATAGTCGTCTATTCGAGGCACAATGAAAAGATGCAGACTGCCCCACCCCAACACTAGCAATGCCCATATACACACAAGTACCCACAAGACGCGTTTCATCAAGCGGTACATACCGTCGGTTCGTGATTCGCTCGTGGCAAGTTGGGGCGTTGGGTTCATGGTGCTAACACAGTGGGTGGAATTATCTCTCGCGCCAACACAGACTTAAGCGCCTATTCGCGGGTGGTGCAGCGCCTGCGTCGCCGTTATGCGCAAGAACTGCCACTACTACCGCCAGGGGCACCAACGCTCAACCATTTGCAGGCCTGCTTTTCACAGCTTTCTACTTCGCAAGCGCCTGCAGATGCCTTACGCATCTTGCGCCAACTGGTCTTTGAGCGTTTGGTGGTGATGGATTGTTGTGAGGACGCAGATTTATCCTCCATCACCCATGCCATGACCGACTTGGCTGAGTTTTCATTGGATGTGGCCTTTTCTGAGGCCCAGCGCCAATTGGCGGATCGCCACGGCATGCCTCAGGCTTTAGGCGATGAGGAAGCCACGCTGTGGATTGTTGGCATGGGTAAGTTGGGCGCGCGCGAACTCAATGTGTCGAGCGACATTGATTTGATTTATGTCTATGACGAAGATGGCGAGACCACTGGCGCAACAGGTGCATCGGGAACTGCCATCGGAGCTGGACGCATCAGCCACCATGAATATTTCGCCAAGATCGTGAAGGCTATGCAGTCCATGATTGGCGAAGTGACGGAGCACGGATGTGTATTCCGCGTAGACCTCGCGCTACGCCCCAACGGCAATTCGGGGCCTGTTGTGATTTCGCGCCAGGCCTTGGAAGAATATTTCTTGGTGCAGGGACGCGAGTGGGAGCGGTTTGCTTGGCTCAAAAGCCGTGTGGTCGCTCCTCGCAGTGCCATGTCTCGCGCGGCTGGTTTACGCGAGACGGTATTGCCATTTGTATTTAGACGGTATTTAGATTACCGCGTGTTTGATGCGTTACGCGGACTGCATCAGCAAATCCGCCAGCATGCGGTGACCCGCCATGCCGGCAGGCCGGAGCGCGCCAACGACATCAAACTGTCACGCGGGGGCATACGCGAAATTGAATTCACCGTACAGCTTTTGCAAGTGGTACGAGGCGGGCAATTTCCAGAGTTGCGGACACGCGCTACATGCGATGCGCTGCAAAGACTGCAAAACGCCAACGTCATGACAGCAGATACAGCAGAATCTTTGCAAAAAGCCTATGTGTTTTTAAGGCAAGTAGAGCACCGTATTCAGTATTTAGATGACCAACAAACCCATGTTCTTCCCACTGATCCAAAAGACTTGGCTTGGATCGCTCAGACTTTAGGCTTCGCTGACACATCTGCATTTTTGGCGCAGTTGCAAGCCCACCGCGATACGGTGGCGGTTGAGTTTGAACGCTTGCTCGGAGCATCCGATAACAAGTCTGCGGACTCTTCAGATTCTTCTAGGGGACAGGAAAGCTCTCATTCCAACCCTTCTGACAATGCCACGCAAACCGCACCAGCCATCACCAGCGCTTTCTTTGATTTGCCGAGTCTTATGCCGCACTTACAAGAAAAGTTGCGAGAAAGAGTCGCTGCGTGGGTGGAGCTGCCTGCCGTACGTGGCATGCGTGAAGATGCCTTGCAAAGATTGATCAAACTTTTACAACGCACACAGCAATGGTTGCAAGAATCTCGTATCAGTGAAGACGCTGCTTTGCGCTGGTGCGACTGGGTCACACCCATGCTGCGCCGCGATAGCCACATTGCTCTGTTAGCAGAACGCCCCCGCGTGCACGAACAACTTGTGCAATTGCTTGGATTGGCCCGATGGCCGGCGCGGTATTTGATGCGCCATCCTGGCGTGATTGACGAGTTGGCTACAGACGCTTTGCTTGCCGAGCGTTTCGACGCTATGGCATTTGGCAGAGAGTTGTCGGTGCGTTTGGATGCGTTGACTTCTACCCATGAAGACGATGAAGAGAGTTTGCTCAACGTATTGCGTCGCGCCCACCATGCTGAAGTATTTCGCACTTTGGCGCGCGATGTACAAGGCCGCCTCACCGTCGAAGAAGTGGCAGATGACTTGAGCGCCCTAGCCGATGCCGTACTCAACATCGCCGGGCGCTGGGTCTGGCAGCGCATGAAGCAACGCCATTGCGATGCGCCAAGGATTGCCATCTTGGCGTATGGAAAACTAGGCGGCAAAGAGTTGGGGTATGGCAGCGATTTAGACATTGTGTTTGTCTATGACGACCACCACGAGCAAGCAGGAGAAATCTATGCTGTTTATGTACGCAAGCTGATCCATTGGTTGAGCGTTAAAACCAGTGAAGGCGATTTGTACGAAATCGATACCGCCTTGCGGCCAAACGGTAATTCGGGTTTGCTAGTCACGTCGCTCGAAGCCTTTGCGGATTACCAAACCCAACGCGGCAGCAACACGGCGTGGACATGGGAACACCAAGCCATGACGCGCGCGCGCAGTTGTGGCGGAGACACAGCATTGCGAGAAAAACTCGAAGCGGTTCGTGAAGAAGTTATCAATGCACCGCGCGATCACCACGCATTGAAAGATGAAATCATCGCTATGCGCAACAAGCTGAGCGCCGCACGCCCCGTCAAGCCAGATGTGTTCGATGTCAAGCACAGCGCAGGCGGCATGGTGGATGTGGAGTTTGCGGTCCAGTATTTGGTGTTGGCGTTTGCGCGTCAACACCCTGCGTTGTTAGCTAATGTCGGCAATATCCAATTGTTGGAACGCAGCGAGCAAGCTGGTTTGCTGCCGTCAGGCGTAGGTGTTGCTGCAGGCAATGCTTACCGCGCGTTACGCAAAGTACAACACCAAGCGCGACTTGACGAATTGGCTACGCAAATCCCATTGGCTGATGCGCGCGAATGGCAAGAAGATGTGTTGGCACTGTGGCGTGCCGTGTTTGAGAATTAATGCTAAGTTCGGCGCTTATTGGGCGCGGATTTTCTGAACCAATGCAGTTGTCGAATAGCCCGACACAAAAGGAATCGCTTGTGCGCGTCCGCCATACGACACGACCAATTGGGTTTCGGCCAGCGTCGCCATGTCGTAATCACCGCCTTTGACCAAGATATCGGGACGCAGCGCTTCGATGATTTGGTAGGGCGTGTCCTCATCAAACCAGGTGACCAAACTCACACTACCCAAAGCCGCCATCAAAGCTACTCGATCTTCTAATGTGTTGAGCGGGCGATCGTCGCCTTTGCCTAAGCGTTTGGATGATGCGTCCGTATTGAGCGCCACCACCAAACTTGCACCCAAACTGCGCGCCTGTGCCAAATACGTGGCATGGCCGCGGTGCAACACATCAAACACACCGTTGGTGAAAACAACCGCACCTTTTTCACGCAATTGCGCGATGCGCGATACAGCCTCTTGGGGTGAAGCAATTTTTGTTAAAAAATCTGGCTCGGCTGGGGCTGTCTGCATAGTGGCATCATTCTAGGTTGCTCAATTCCAGAAACCACTGAAGGGAATTGGCTTGCACCCATTACAAATCTCCCATATTCAGCCATGATGCCGCTATGAAACAATTATTTATTCCATTCTTTTTGATTTGCTTTGGCTGGGGCAATAGCGCCTTAGTGTTAGCAGCAACCGAGCCTTCTATTTCAGCCAACATGGCCTCTGCGTCATGTCCCAAGTTGCTGCAACACACCATGCTCAGGCTGCAAGATGAAAAGCCGCAAGCACTTTGCCAATATGCAGGACAAGTGGTGCTGGTTGTCAATACGGCTAGCTTTTGCGGGTTTACGTCGCAATACAAAGGCTTAGAGGCTTTGTACGCCAAATATAAAGACCGTGGCTTGGTGGTGTTAGGTTTTCCAAGTAACGATTTTTCACAAGAGCCTGAGAGCAACGCCAAGATCGCTGATTTTTGCGACAACACGTTTGGCGTGAAATTTCCTATGTTCACCAAAACATCTGTGCGTGGAACTGAAGCCGTACCGTTGTTCAAACAATTGACCGAACAAACTGGCACTGCGCCTAAATGGAATTTTTACAAATACTTGATCAGCCGCGACGGTAAGACGGTCAAAAGCTATGGGTCTATCACCGGGCCGCAAGACAAAGGTTTTGTCAGCGAGGTTGAGAAATTACTTGCTGCAAAGGACTCTCGTTAATGCGTAAACGGATTGCCGTTATCGGTTCAGGTATTTCTGGTTTATCTGCGGCCTACCATTTACGCAACCAGGCAGACGTTACCTTATTTGAAGCGGACTCTTATTTTGGAGGCCATACGCATACCGTGGATGTCACATTGCCGAGCCCACAGGGGATGGTGACGCACGGAGTTGATACAGGGTTTTTAGTTTTTAATGAGCGCACCTACCCTGGACTGATTGGACTTTTTGCTGAACTACAGGTTCAGACTTCTGCGTCTGACATGTCTTTTTCAGTACAAACCCCGCGCGATTTGGGACAACGCGGCATGGAGTGGAGTGGCTCTAATTTAAATACCGTATTTGCGCAACGCAGCAATTTATTCAATCCCACATTTTTGGGCATGTTGCGCGACGTATTGCGATTCAACGCATTGGCCAACGCTTTAGCTGATCGTGGCCAAGACCATGCGTTGATGCGGCCCTTGGGTGAGTTTTTAGAGGCTCACAAATTTGGCTCTGCATTTCGCCACTGGTATTTGCTGCCTATGCTTGGTTGCATATGGAGTTGCCCTACTGATCAAATGTTGCAATTCCCAGTTGCAACCATGGTCCGGTTTTGTCACAACCATGGGTTGATTCAAGTGGTGAACCGTCCGCAATGGTTCACGGTCACCGGTGGTGCCAAGCACTATGTTGAAAAGTTATTGCAACATATCCCACGTACACACTTGCAAACACCTGTGAAGCGTATAGAGCGCAATGGCAGCGAAGTTCGTGTTTTCACGGCAGGTGGCGCAGAGGATTTTGATGGCGTGGTATTGGCTTGCCATGCCGACCAAGCTTTGTCTCTTTTGGCGCAACCCACGCCACAAGAACAGGCATTTCTTGGCGCGATTCGCTACCACCCCAACAAGGCGGTCTTGCATACAGACACATCGGTCATGCCAAAGAAGAAACTCGCATGGGCCGCTTGGAACTATGAACGCGCCACAGATTTAGGACTTGAATCTAGCCGCGTTTGCTTGCATTACTGGA
>RFTR01000270.1 GCA_009923345.1 Betaproteobacteria bacterium | reverse complement strand
CCTCACGTGTTTCGCCATAAGGCACGCGGATCTCTTCGCCATGGACAAGAACTTCATCACCGGGGCCGACAGTAACATCACCGTCGAGCTCGACATGAGCGGCGAGGCTCTCAAATGTATTCACCACACGCACCGTACACATCACATCTTCTTGTACAGCTTTGAAAAGCGGGGAGAGCATCATGATCCTCCTGTGGCTTTAGGGAGAAAGGCGCGGAACGTATCGGCATTCGTATGACCAAACGCGTCGAGATTGAGTGTGACGCTATTGGTTTCATCAACAAGAATGAGCGCCCCATTACTGAGCTTCGACAAACGGAAGGGGGCTAAGAGATCAATCGCTTCGCGTGAGCGCGTGCGCATGAGGCCGCGCAGCGTACCGCGTAAAAATCCATTGGTGCCGGGTTCGGCGATGGCGACTTGCGTATGATCGCTCGCATCGCGAATAATCACACTGCCGTCAGCAGCATCTTCAAATGACAAAAGCCGCGTCTCGATAACGGGCAGGGACGCGACCAGAGGGACGGTGGGAGCCGATGACAGACGTTGAACCGCAATCGACGCGATTGTGATCGTCACAAGCGCAGCCACGCCGAAAAGGGGCATTTTCGGGAAGCGGATATCGGTTACGGTTCTGTCCATCATCGGTTAGGCCGTCACAATATTGGGCGCAAAGCGCACCGCGCTTTTTGCTGATTTAATCGGGGTCGTGGGCGCACCCTGAAGAGCGGAGGCGAGGCATGCACCCACTTTATCGGCTTCAGGGATTGCACGGAGCATTGGCTCGGGATGGCGGAAGCGGAACGGACGCGCATGCGGCCACAATACTGCCCAAGCAATCCGGTCTCCGCTCGACAACATGAGCGGCAGATCGCCTGTACCATCACGATAGAGTCTTAAATCCGCGCTTTCGATTTTTGAATAAGGCAGATTGAGTGTCAGAGGCAGAGCCATGCCGAGGCGCATCACCACACGCTTGCTCGTAATTGTGTAGATCGTCGTACGCGCGGAGAGCATGGCAAGGCCAGTCAGAATCGCAATCGCAAGCAGAGCGAGAACGGAATACCAAATGAAAGGCTTCAAGGCGTCACCTGCTGTCGCCCCATCAGCAAACCGAAATACGCTTTGCGCCGCCGCAAGTATCGCAAAATAGATTGCGACTTTGCGAATATGGAATGCGCGCACCGCCAGCGATTGCCAGCGGGGCGAGCCCTGCCAGAGCATCGTTTCGCCTTGCGGCAAATGCTCCGGCAGACCCTTTACGGGATCGAAAGCGAAGTCGTCGTGATGGCTCACAGGATAGGCTCCGAACGTTCCGGAGTCGCATAGAGGTGGCCACCGGCATAATAGGCGGAGATCTTATCTTCCTCGAGACGCGTCACGACATCCGGAGCCTTATGGCTTGGAACATTCGCAAATTGCGCACCCAATATTGATTGCACCTTCACCGTGCCGCTTGATCCGGAAATATTGATCATCGCGGTCGGCAACAACACATTGCGTTTGCCCGAAGCGCTTGAGACTTCAACT
>RFTR01000269.1 GCA_009923345.1 Betaproteobacteria bacterium | reverse complement strand
ATTTCAAGGAGGCATAGTGCCTGCTTACGCCATCATTGTTCGTGAACACTTTCCGCCACAAGAGGCAGGCGCAAGGGTAGGTTCTGTAATCATGGCCAGTTTGGTGGGCATGGCTTTAGGCGGTTGGATATCCGGCAAAATTTTCGATTTAACTGGTTCCTACCATGCCGCATTTATGAACGGTATTGCCTGGAACCTGCTCAACCTAACAATCAGTGGGTGGTTGTTTTGGCGAATTCGCTCAAAACTAGGTCACCAATTTATGACCGCCAACACCTAAACTATTTAGCAGTTTCTGCATAACCAACTTTGCAGTTATTTGCGCGGGGTTTTACCGTTCTTTTTATCAGCGCGGAGAAAATCGAAATCAACACCGTGCTCTGCTTGAGTCACCGTATCCAAAAAGAGTTTGAGATAGCCACGTTGTGCAGTTGGAGGTGTTATCGGACTCTTGTCTCTTCTAGATTGCAGTTCTTGTTCAGATACCAACAAACTAATTTCTCTATTTTTGACACTTAAGCGAATCCGATCACCTGTTTGCACATAGGCCAAGGTGCCGCCTATTGCGGCTTCAGGCGTGACGTGCAAAACGATGGTTCCAAATGCTGTTCCGCTCATGCGTCCATCAGATATGCGCACCATGTCTTTGACGCCTGCGCGCGCAAGTTTCATGGGGATTGGGATATAGCCGGCTTCTGGCATTCCAGGTGCGCCCTTGGGTCCGATATTTTTGAGAACCAAAATATCTTCGGCATGGACGTCTAGGTCGTCGCTATCAATGCGCGTCACCAAGTCTTCGCTGTTTTCGAACACCACTGCGCGTCCTTCGTGCTCCATGAGTTGTGGATCTGCAGCAGACTGTTTGATGATGGCGCCATTGGGCGCTAGGTTGCCCGCCAAGACCGCAATGCCGCCTTGTGGGTAGATAGGGTTGTTGAAAGGCCGCACCACATCTTGTTTGAAACCTGATCCTGCAATGTCTAGCTCTTCACCAAGCGTTCTGCCAGTCACCGTCATAGCGTTGAGTTTGAGTAAAGGCTTGAGTTCTCTAAGCAAAGTGGCCATGCCACCCGCTTTGTGGAAGTCTTCCATGTAATGTTGACCAGAAGGTTTGAGGTCCAGCAATACAGGCGTTTCACGACCCATGCGGTCTAAGGCCTGCATGTCGATGTCAAGGCCGACGCGTCCAGCAATAGCAGCCAAGTGCACGATGCCGTTGGTAGATCCGCCTATCGCTAACAAAACGCGCATCGCATTTTCAAACGCATCTGCAGTCAAAATTTTGTCAATATTCAATCCGGTCAGCGCCATCTCAACGGCGCGCGCACCGGTTTCTTCTGCGATGCGAATACGGTCTGCTGTAACCGCAGGAGGCGATGCGCCACCAGGCACCGTCATGCCCAAGGCTTCAGCAATGCACGCCATGGTGCTGGCAGTGCCCATCACTGAACAGGTGCCAACACTGGCAACGAGTTGGTTGTTGACATCGTCTTTTTCTTGTTCATCAATTTCACCCGCGCGAAACTTGCCC
>RFTR01000268.1 GCA_009923345.1 Betaproteobacteria bacterium | reverse complement strand
GGTGTAAATATTTACACCTAATTTTTTTGTAAACCCTTGATTTTATTGACATTTTTATTTGCGCTATTATTTACTATTATATATAGGAATGAATGCGTTTACTTTCGTGTTGCTTTATCAATACCGTAAGCCATAGCAAAACCACTTGCAATAGCACTAAATACTGATACTAATTCCCTTGTTTCTTCATCCCATTCTTTTGGTAAATGGTTGTTGAGTAAATGGTAAACACAAGCACCCGTTGCAAACCCACCAACACTGACTAATATACTTGTTAAAAAATCATCCATTGGTTTAGCAACACCACCTTTATTGAAATCGTTTACCTTAATCGTTCCTTGACTTGCAATCAGTTCACTTAATAACTGATTTTTTGACAAACCTCTTTGTTTACAAGTGTTTTCTACCATTTTTGCAACGTCTATCGGAACTCTAACTGATAATGTTTTAGTATTTATTGCCATTGAATTTATTTTTACTTCATAAAAGTAAACAAAATAGTTTACTTATTGAAAAAAATATATATTTTTGTGATGTATACCGAAAAGGACAAAGCGGCAACGTGAGGACGACCGTGAGAAGCGATAGGTATACCAACTGAGAATGGGGGTGCGTAAGCACCCTTATTTGTTTACTTGATAAATAATGTATATTTGTGAAAACTATTATTTATGAGAAGAGTATTATTGTTTTCTTTATTTATAGCATTATTACCAGTTGTACAAAGTTGTAGTACTTGCACAAAGGAATGTGCTTTTTGTGATGGAACAGGTAAAAATACAATGGGTCCTTCAAAGGGTCTACCTTGTACTTCATGTGATGGTGATGGATGTTGGTCTGACCAACGATAATTTATATTGGAGTTCAACATTCTTTGTTGCGAATTGCTAAAAAAAACCTTGTATTAAAATGTGTCAGCCGATCGGCTGATGGTTTATTGTTAAGGTTTACAGAGCCATAACAACAAAGAATGTTTATATCGTTTTATCAGTAAACGGTAATTCTAATTGCATCCAATCTAAATTATTGGCTTTTTTAACGACTTCTATTCTTTTTGCTACTTTGCCTTTCCAACTTTGATATGGATTTATGAAGTAAACGTTTCGCCGTTTATCAATTAAGTCGGGCATACTAACGATAATGTTATATTGTCTTAGTTCCTTAATAGCCTCTACAACACTTTTAGGTTGTTTATACCCTAATTCTTCTTGTATTGTTTCTTGGTTTACACCAACGTAATTATCGTAATTTGTTTTCGACATTAAGTATAAAAGCACTTTACACCCATTAGGTTTTAGAATTTTAACTAATTCAAGGTTTACTGCTTGATAAAACATAACATAATTCGATTGTTTAGGCGCTTTCTTTTTAACGTAAATACTAACGTCTACATCACCTTCAAATTCATCCTGTATACTTCTTGAAATCGTGTCTGCTTTTTTTCTATTTAATCTAATTTCTTTTGCCATATATGTATTTTTTTACACCTATTATTTCAAAAAAATAGGTGTATTTTTTTACTATAATAGGTGTAAATATTTACACC
>RFTR01000267.1 GCA_009923345.1 Betaproteobacteria bacterium | reverse complement strand
CGCATCTGGCAAGCCCAGTAAGAGTGAGCAACACGGCTATGGTCAAAATGAATTTGTGCCTTGGCAAGTTGGCGCTGTGATGTAGTTGCCGTTTTTAAAGGCGCTTTACAAAATGCTAGTTGCATTTTTATGTTGATTTATCCGTTCTCAAACACTCCTTCTAAAACATCCGTATGTCATTAAATATCTCTGCCGCCGATCTTGAATCCAAAATCACCGCAATATTTGTTAAAGCAGGCAGCCTTCCTGCAGAAGCTAAACAAGTGGCTAGCAATTTAGTGATGGCTAATTTGAGTGGGCACGACTCGCACGGCGTGGGCATGACACCACGTTATGTCGATGCGATTTTGGAAGGCAACTTGAAACCCAATAGCAGCGTTGCGATCAAAGTCGATACAGGTATGTTGCTGGGATTGGATGGCCAACAAGGTTTTGGACAAATCGTTGGCGTGCAAGCGATGGAGTTAGCGTTTGAGCGCGTGGCACAGCATGGCGCTTGCATCATGTCGCTCGCTAGCTCACACCATTTGGGACGTATCGGCCATTATGCGGAGATGGCGGTTGCTAAAGGATGGGTGTCGCTACATTTTGTAAGTGTTGCATCACGCCCTGTAGTCGCGCCCTTTGGAGGTGGTGATGGTCGCTTTGGCACCAACCCTTGTTGTATCGGTATTCCTATCGGGTATGGCGCGAATGCACGCGAACCTTTTGTTCTTGACTTTGCTACCAGTCGTGTAGCCCAAGGCAAGATGCGTGTGGCGCACAACGAAGGACGCGAAGTCGAACCTGGCACGTTGATCGATGAGCATGGCAATCCCACCAATAAACCCGGCGTGGTGGTGGTACCGCAAAGCAACGGCAAGATGGGGGCATTGCGTACTTTTGGCGAGCATAAAGGTTTTGGCTTGGCAGTTGCTTGTGAGTTGCTCGGTGGCGCATTGAGTGGCGGCGGCACCTGGCACAAAGAAGCAGATGGTCGCCGTGCGGTGATCAACTGCATGTTGACCATCTTGATTGATCCTAAGCGGTTAGGCACGCAAACCAGTTTTGCACAAGAAAGTTTGGCCTTTGTCGATTGGTTGCGTGAAAGTCCAGATGCGCCAGACTCTGAAGGCGTAGTGATTGCGGGCGAGCCTGAACGCAAAGCCCGCGCAGATCGTATGAAAAACGGTATCGTGGTTGACGACGCCACTTGGCAAGAAATCCAAGCGTCGGGGCAGAAGCTTGGAATGACGGTTTGATTAGATTGTGTTGATATTCTGCCAAGTCACTACCGCTCAGGTTGAGCGAAACGATGTCTTGTTTGTCAAAATCCGTCGCAAGATCTTTGGCTGTAACAGGTAGTTTTTCTTGAATTCGCTCAATACAGCGTCTAAGCGATTCAAGCTTCTGATCTACGATTTGCTTATCCATGCTTCTCTTCTTTCTTGCAAAGCGCGTGTGCGCAAGGGCATGAAGTCAGCTTGATCGACCATATTGCGATATGCCAAATTTGCAAATGCATCGTCGGTTCCCAAGATTCTGCGACCAGTTTTGATGATTTGTCCCAGAAG
>RFTR01000266.1 GCA_009923345.1 Betaproteobacteria bacterium | reverse complement strand
TGGTGGATCGCTTTATTGGTCGCATTGAACCCACTGGTCGCCGCATGAATGCCAGCCAAGACTATGAACGCAGGCTACTCGTTGCCACCGTCATTAGGCATCGGGAGTGGGCACTGAATGTTTCTGAGCATGCGGCCGAAGATCGCTTTCCCTGTAAAGACCCCTTATCAACGCAGCAGCTTTGTCTCGACATGCCAGCAGTCAATCTCACCGCCCATTTGGCTTGGCACGCGGAAGAAGAGTCACACTACGCACGCCAGCAAGTGTTGTCGCTTACCAAGGCACAGGGCCGTGTATCCGCTACACCCTACTTAAAGGATCAGGGTGTGTTGTTCTAATGAGTTTTAGGCGAGAATTTTGATGGCCGTGTTGGATTGAACTTTTTAGTTGTACTTCTGTACAGGTGGCAAAAGAACCTGTTGGACCCTTTTTGGCAAGTGCGATGTTGCGTGTACGAGCACACAAAGTGTCGGTTGAACCGACACTTTGTGACATCACAGTGGCTTGCTGGGTCACTTGCTCTGAGATCTTAGTATTAGTCTTTTCAGGGCTACGCTGACCAAGCGTCATTGAGCTGTCGCTTTATTCTTTTGTGCCCATTACAACTTTGTAGTGTTTAGCCAAAAGAAGAAAAAGCTTAAGCACGTACAAAAGTAAGAGCGCACCCAGTAAGTCGCCCACAAACATGACCATAAACTCGCCGCTATGGTGCCCCTCTATTCCCGACACAATGCGTAATGCCGTATGACCACCAGAGTTGATCAAGGCCGAAACGGTACCTATCGCTATCAACATCGCTGGCGTTAAGCCTTTGATCCGACTTGGCAAACCACCTTGTGAGGGCAAGAGCATGCGCATGGCCAAGTACGCGGCACTGGCTCCGATCATGGGAGCAAACCATCGCATGATCCAATTATCTGGCCAGATCGATGAAACCACGCTGTAAGCCCCAATGCCAAGTCCAAGCACAGCGTATCGCTCAAAAAGCAAGGTCAAGACAACTCTTAATCCATGAGGCCAATAGATCAAATTGACCCCTTCAGTCATTTCATAATGCCTAAATAAGTAGCCATTAAGCCACCAGGCACCGACACCTGCCAGCGCACAAAAGATTACAAATCCAAGCCTTAGCAAATATACCATCATGGCTGGCATCGTATTCAGTTATTAAAACGTTCTTGCTTAAGACCACAATGGTTATAAGTCTTTGAGGACTGCTTTGAGCCTTGTAGCACAGCGTCTCTAGGCGTGGATACGTCATGTTTATCTGAAGTACCGATATGAAAAGTGTCGGTTGAACCGACACTTTGTGATCAAGGGCTTGTGTGTTGTGGATGCCTTTTGACACCTAAAGGGTTCACAAGTTAGATCAACTCCACTGCTCTGCGCTTCATATCATCGTTGACATCAATGTAGCGCTGTGTGGTGGAGATGTTCGAGTGCCGGACCAGGCTGGCTAAGAGCCTGACACTGACCCCTTTGTTAGCCAAGGTGGTGATAAAGGTGCGTCTGCCGCTGTGACTGCTGCCACCATGAATGCCCGCTCTTCGATAGAGATA
>RFTR01000265.1 GCA_009923345.1 Betaproteobacteria bacterium | reverse complement strand
TTAAAAATGAAACTAAAGTCCAAAATTTTGTTATCCCTATTAGCCACCTCTTCGGCGGCTTTTGCGCAAACGGCACCGGCACCCGCTGCTGCGCCAGCCGCACCTGAGACAACGATTGCTTACAACGTGGGTGTTGTTAGCCAATATCGTTACCGTGGTTTGGCTCAGACCCACGGCATGCCAGCGCTTCAAGGCGGCGTAGATTACAGCAATGCAAACGGTGCCTACCTCGGTATTTGGGCTTCTTCCATTCGTTGGATCAAAGATGCTTCTACTTCTAACTCTGGAAATGTAAAAAACGTCGACGGTAAGTCTGAGATAGACATATACGGCGGCTATAAATTTGATGCATCTGGCGTAACTTACGACGTCGGTGTACTGAGATATCAATACGCAGGTAACACCTTAGCAAATATCGCTACATCAAGTGGCTATTCCTACAATCTTGAAAACGCAAATACAACCGAAGTTTATGGCGCTGCAACAGCTGGCGTTTATACCCTCAAATATTCGAAAGCCACATCTAATTTGTTCGGTTACCAAAACTCAAGTGGTAGCACATATATTGACTTAACAGCAAACTTCGATATGGGTTCGGGCTTCACTTTTTCACCACATGTCGGTAGGCAGGCTGTAAAAGGTACTTCTAGCTCCTACTACCCTGGCGGGTTGAGCTACTCAGACTACTCCTTGACGTTAGCAAAAGATATGGGTAACGGCGTTAGTGCGACTATCGCCGCTGTATCTACCAACGCAAAAAACAATAGTAATTTTTTGAGTAATAAAACTGCTTATAACGCAGCAAAAGACACCGTTGTAGTCGGCGTTAAATACACCTTCTAACACCTATCTAAGAGTCTTTCCCAGGAGCAACCATGAAACTTATCACTGCTGTTATCAAACCCTTCAAGCTGGACGAAGTTCGTGAAGCCTTATCCCAAATTGGTGTGCAAGGCATTACGGTGACAGAAGTCAAAGGCTTTGGCCGACAGAAAGGCCATACAGAACTGTACCGCGGTGCTGAGTACGTGGTTGACTTCTTACCTAAGGTGAAGGTCGAAGCTGCTGTCGACGCACAACATGTCGAACGCGCGATTGAAGCCATTGAAGCCGCCGCGCGCACTGGAAAAATCGGTGACGGCAAGATTTTCGTTTACGACCTCGAACAAGTTGTTCGCATCCGCACCGGCGAAACCGGCGTGGACGCACTTTAAGAAAGAAGACCCCTATGAAAAAACTGCTTGCCTCTCTAGCTCTTGGCTTCGGTCTGCTGCTCGGTGGTACGGCCGCTATGGCACAGGCCGCTGCCGCGCCAGCGGCTCCTGCTGCTGAAGCCAAAGCTGAAGCCGCTGCTCCTGCTGAAGCCGCTCCTATCCTCTGCTCTGAAAAGTGCAACAAAGGCGATACCGCCTGGATGACGATTGCAACTATCTTGGTGATTTTGATGACGATTCCTGGCTTGGCACTGTTTTACGGTGGCCTGGTCAGAAGCAAAAACATGTTGTCTGTTTTGATGCAAGTTTTTGTGGTGTCGTCGCTGATTTATGTGTTGTGGGTGCT
>RFTR01000264.1 GCA_009923345.1 Betaproteobacteria bacterium | reverse complement strand
ATGGCCATGGTCTGACAATAAATTTGCTATTCCTGCAACACACACAAGGAGTAGTACATGTCAGGTTTAAGCGCATTGAAATTAGTACAGGCCAAGCCAACTCAAGGCACAAGCCCCAAGCACTCTCGTCGTCAAAAGCTCAGCAGCAAGCTGTATGAGCAGATCCAATTGGCCAAGGCAGAGCAAGCTGGCACCCAGTATCAACCCACCAAACTTCGCACAGTCAAAGACGCGGTCACTGGCGAGTCCCGTAAGGTTGAAATTCCCAAGAGGATCAAACCTTGGTGGTGGCCCAGTGAAAATGGCAAGCTATGCATCACCGTTCGTTATGGGGCACGTACCCTTGAAGTGATCGAGGGCAAAAATGCCATCGAGACTGACAGCATTGCAGGTGTTGTGACCACACTGGAAGTCTTGCGTTCAGCCGTTGATGCTGGTGAATTGGATGCTCGGATAGAGGCCATCAGTGGTTTGGTGAAATCGGGTTTTGAAAAAGAAGCACAAGGCTCAAAGCGTCCAACATTGAAGCTGCCAAGCAAGTCAAATTAATCTGGTTTTCCAAACAAAGAGGCTGACATCTTTTTTAGAACTCAGGTAATTTAGTCATAAGCCAAGTCACCTCTTTGTTTTGTGCCATTTAATTGCGCGTCTAATATTTTTCTTCTGACAATTTCAGCAATAAGAATACCTAATGGTGCTGACACCCAAATACATAACAAAATGTTTGCAGAAGGGTAATCGCGCAGAATGGGCCCCATCACAAACAGTATGACTCGGAAAATCCAAAACGCACCCCACATTGATCCAGCAAATCTGATCATCCATATTCTGTGGCTTGTTACATCCCCTCTTCGTATCGCTAAAACACCCATCACAGCACAGCCATAAACAAAGAACGACATCGACCAAAAACCATACATGGAGAGGTTTCCGCCGTATTCATCAACGGAGCCGTGAGAGGCTGCAAGCCAAATGGCACAGACCGTTCCTATGGTCAAACAAGCAAAGGAAACTCTTCCAAGATAGGCGTGCAGGGCAGCGTTTGCGCCAGAGCCAGGGCGCCAGAGCTGAATGTGCATCAAAACAAAGACGATGGAATTGAAAGCTAGGTGTGCGTAGAGAAGATTTGTCCTAAATTCTGTGCCATTAAGAAATCGATCGTGAAAAGCTGTGCCCCATGAAGGATGCAATTCATAGGTCGAGCCCCAAATAGTACAGGCGTTATCTGGACAAGTTGCCAACGCTGCTGCTGTTTGACCGGACTGCAAGCCGATGTTGTCGAGGACATCGTAAATTCCAATAAAGAATGCAATGGCTGCTGGAGCGCCCTCAATCAAGTAGCGGACATTCATGAACAGTAGAAACGCAATTCCGAAAACAATGAAGGGAGTGAATTTTTTATGGGTTAGTCCCCAAATCAATAATCCTGCCCAGACAGTTAATGAACCGAAAAAAATAGTTAGACCAAATGGCATGTTCATTCAATAACCCTCTCGCTTGTATTTGCTGAAGTTTGGAAGATGGAACTGATTCATCCTATGAGAGCAAATACAAATATGTCAATCGGGTTAATAGTTAGCTAGGCCCTG
>RFTR01000263.1 GCA_009923345.1 Betaproteobacteria bacterium | reverse complement strand
GACTTGCAAGGTCGTCCTATTGCTAACCGTGTCCAAGCGAATAAGCGACCACGGTCCTCTATGTCACCCACTTTGGTTTTTGACAAGTACACAGGCGAGTTGCTGATGAGTACAGGAAGTCCGGGTGGCGAGATGATCATTCACTTCACCGCCAAAACTTTATTGGGTGTTTTAGATTGGGGCATGACACCGCAACAAGCGATTGACTTGCCTAACTTTGGCGCATTGGGTGACCCCATGGTCGTTGAAGAAAAGCGTTTTTCTGCGGACACCTTGCAGTCTTTGCGCGCACGCGGTGGCGAAGTGCGTGAACTGGCCTTGACGAGTGGAATTCAAGCTATCGTCAAATTACCCAAGCAGCAAGAACCAAAAAACTGGATCAGCGGAACCGACCCTAGGCGCGAAGGTGTCGTGCTCGGTCAGTGAACTGGTTCGTCTAAAGGCGCTTTCGCTGGGCGTTGCCCCTCGCGCCGCGCAATCCAAATCGTTGCCGCCAAAATCACAACAGCGCCAATCCAAGTTGATTGGCTAGGGATGTCTGAAAAAATCAACCAACCCCATGCAGAAGTCCACACCAAGTCTAAAAAGCGCAAAGACTGGGTGGACGAAATATCGGCTGCATGAAACGCGCGCGTCCAACAGTAATGGCCGACGCTTCCCAAAATGCCAGCAATCAAAAAACCAATCCACTGCAAGAGACTGGGGTCTTGCCAATGCAGCAAAGCCAGGGGCAAACTGAAGAGCGATACCGTCAAGGCTTGCCAAAACACAATAACGGTTGCTTTCTCATAACGGGTCAATGCTTTGGTGATCAAGAAAGATGCAGCAAAAAGCGGTGCAGACGCCAACATCACCAAGTGGTAGCCGCCGCCAGAGCCAGACATCTTCGGAGCGACGACGACCACGACTCCCGCAAAACCGATCAACGCGGCTATCCAGCGATCGCGCCGCATGGGTTCACCCAAAAACCAAGACGCGCCAATCATGATGAAAATTGGCCCGGTGAAACTAATGGCCGTCATATCCGCCAAAGGAATTTTGGGCAATGCAATAAACCACAGCACCATCCCAATGGTATGAACCCCACCTCGCCAAAACTGGCCTTTGACATCTGTTGGCCAATAGTTGCGAGGCCCCGCTTTGAATACCCAAGGCAACATCACGAGTAGGCCTAACAAGTAGCGCAAAAACTGCACTTCAAACGGATCCATCTGCATAGCAATAGCCCGCACGATGGTGTTGAGGATGGAGAATAAAAATCCACCTGCTGCCATCCACAGCATGCCTTTCCAAATGACTGGTAAACCAGATGCTTTGCGCCGTGTCTGCCGATTGGCTAAAAGCAAGCGTTGGATAAGAGACAGGCGCATGGGGAGAGTTTAGGTGTTGGGCGACACGGCATCAGTCGCTTGCATGACCGAAGTCAGCGTTTTTCTAGATGTAAAGCGGTGGAGCCCCCTCTACTGAGAATAAACTCAACCGGATGTCATTAGCCAACCGCTCTTTCATATCGGGTTTACTCTTAGCAGCCGGCGGAGCGATTGCTTTCAGTGGCAAGGCCATCATTGTGAAGCTTTCTTACCTCTATGG
>RFTR01000262.1 GCA_009923345.1 Betaproteobacteria bacterium | reverse complement strand
GAGCGGGCATTCGCAAAACTGAGAAATATGCAAACCCGGTGAGCCTTTAACCGACGCCCAGTTGAAAAGTGGTTTACCACATCGCGGTGCTTACTTAGCGCTCCTCTGAATTGTTATTCGCCTGTATGCATTCGGCGTGCTTCCAGTCCAACTATTAAAGGCCCGATGGAACGAAGGAAGGTTTTCGAAACCCACCTTTGATGCAATTTGGCTAATCGAATCGCGGGTTTTCACAAGTTGCTCGATCGCCAGGTCTCTGCGCATTTCGTCTTTGATGGACTGAAACGTTGTTCCTTCCTTTGAGAGCTTTCGGGTCAGGGAACGGCTCGACATGAAGAGAACATCTGCGGCTTCATCAAGAGTCAAGTCAAAAGACTTTCTCTGGGCTAAGAAGCGCCTAAGGCGTGTGCTTATGACGTTATGGTCGAAGGTCACGAATATCCAATCGTCCGGCGCACTTCTTACAAATCGGATCAACTCCATCTTTGACCTCTGAAAACCTTTGAGCAATTGCTCATCTGAAAAAGTCAGAAACGTATATTCTTGGTCAAACGTAATCGGCCCCGGAAATAAGTTTGCGTACTCGGAAAAGTGTGCTGGTCGTTCGAACCCAAAACCAATTGCCTCAATTGGAATTCTTTTACCAATAAGCCACGAAACTACCCCATGGGTAAGTTTCAACATCAGCTCGTGTCCAAAGACAATGGGCCGTAAATCTGTTGTCAAAGGTTTCAGTGCAATTGTTACCAACTGATCCTCTTTGCTGAATTCGAACTGGTAATCATCCAGCAGCAGGTTCCAGAAACGTGTGAAGCGGTACAAAGCAACCAAGAGAGTCGGTGCGTCAAGCAGACTCAATCCCAGGTATTTCAAAGTCCCGGAACGGATCGGGCGAGACCACAACCCCAGCATCTCGTCGCCAGTGGTAACGGCAATCCGCTCGTACAACCGGACAAACTGCTCGCGCGTTACGCGTGCAGCTGGTTGTTCAAATAACGAAAGGGAGATGCCTGCTTGCTCAACCAGCGCCTCAATCTCCTGCGGACTCATTTTCCGCTTTGCCCCCGCCAACATGTTGTGCACAAAGGAAAGCGGGATGGTGAGGCTACTGATTTGCATCGCTGAGTACAAATTGCTGCATAGGATTAACCTGGCTGGAAATGCAATAAATTGGTCTTGAAATGCAATTCACGCCAGCAGGATCTTACCTACTATCGCCATGGCGCGCGGCGCCCCGGGGCCTATGTGCTGGCTCGTAACGCAACTTGCGGAGTATCCTCTTATGACGTATCAATTTCTAAATGTTGAATCCGATGGTGATATTCGCGTCATCACATTGAACCGACCGGCCAAGCGTAATGCGATCAGTGACGAAGTACTGGATGAATTGGACCGGGCATTTTCTTCGCTAGGCCCTGCAGTGAGAGCCGTAGTGTTGGCGGCCAACGGTCCCCATTTTTGTGCGGGCCTGGACCTGGGAGAGCACCATTCAAAAGCCCGTACTGCTGCCGAGTTCATGCACATGTGTCAAGCTTGGCACAGGGTTTTTGACAAGATCCAGTATGGCGGCATCCCGGTCGTCGGGGCACTGCATGGTGCTGTGGTTGGCGGTGGGATGGA
>RFTR01000261.1 GCA_009923345.1 Betaproteobacteria bacterium | reverse complement strand
AACTTGATGATGCCGCACGACGCCAATGAGATGCGTTTAGGGGTATTGGATTTTCAAGATGCTGTTTATGGCCCCATTACTTATGACATCGCGAGCTTGATGCGCGATGCATTTCTAAGCTGGGAAGAAGACTTTGTGTTGGAGATCACCATCCGCTACTGGGAGCGGGCACGCAAACTAGGGTTAATGGACTTTGACGGATGGTCGCAAGACTTCGGCGCGTTTTGGCGCGCCGTGGAGTGGATGGGTTTGCAGCGTCACCTCAAAGTGGCAGGAATATTTGCGCGACTCACTTTGCGCGACGGTAAAGATAAATATTTGGCGGATGCACCACGCTTTATTCAATACATCAGACACACGGCTAGCCGCTATGCAGAACTTACACCCTTGCTACGCTTGATGGACACCTTAGAAGGCACGCATCCTGAAATGAGCTTGGCGTATCCGCGCCCTTCCGCTCCATTAGGCGTTAAGCCATGAGGCCCTCTATCTAGATGCCACGCTTTTATTGCCCGCAGGCCTTATATACAGGCGCTTCCATCGCGTTGCCCGCGACTGCTGCCCGCCATGTGCAAGTTTTGCGAATGCAGCCTGGCCAAACCATCACGCTGTTCAATGGTGCTGGCGGAGAGTTTGAAGCCGTCATTGAGCAAATGGGAAGACAAGATGTGCGGGTAATTGTTGGTGCGCACCAAACCGTTGAGCGAGAAGCATTCCACCAAGTGCACTTGGCAGTGGTGACGCCCGCCAATGACCGCATGGATTGGTTGGTAGAAAAAGCGACCGAGCTAGGCGTGTGCCGCATCACGCCCTTGATGTCGCAACACAGCGTGTTGCGCTTGCAAGGCGAACGGGCTGACAAAAAACTAGCCCATTGGCAAGCGGTGGCGATAAGCGCTTGTGAGCAATGTGGAAGAAACACCTTGCCGCAGATCGAAGCGCTGCAAAACCTAAGTACTTGGCTTCAAGGCGATTGGGTCGCCAACCTAATAAATACAAAAGATGCTCGTAGCGCAACACAAGCCGCCGTTCTATCTTTGCATCCCAGCACGCAAAGCTTGAGCGAATGGTCTACACAACATCAGAGCGCATCGTGGTTGTTGCTCAATGGCCCTGAAGGCGGCTTAACCGACGAAGAAGATGCGTTAGCCAGAGACAAAGGTTTTGCAGCAGTGAAATTGGGAGAGCGTGTGTTGCGCGCAGAAACTGCAGCTCTAGCGGCGCTGGCTTACTTTAATACAAGCACCTAGCCTTCAAACTTAAATACAGCAGTCCCCGCCATCAAATTAGGCAACCACCGCACCTCTTGGCCATCTTGCAAACCAAACGCATCCAGCACATGTAGTTTGTTTTTTTCAGCCAAAGCAGCAAAGTCGGCAAACGTACCCACGCGGATATTGGGCGTGTCGTACCACTGGTAAGGTAATCTTCGCGTCACGGGCATACGCCCCTGCAACACGCTTAAACGATTAGGCCAATGACCAAAATTAGGAAAGGCCACAATACCGATGCGACCCACACGTGCCGTTTCGCGCAACATCACTTCTGCATTGCGTAAATGTTGCAAGGTGTCGATTTGCAAGACAACATCAAATGACTGGTCGCTAAACAAAGTCAAACC
>RFTR01000027.1 GCA_009923345.1 Betaproteobacteria bacterium | reverse complement strand
GAACCGCATCAGCCGCCAACACTTGCAAGAGTTTGGTTTTGAGCCAGATGCGAGCGTCTTGGCCGAGAAGATGGAAATTCCAGAGGACAAGATCCGCAAGATCATGAAGATCGCCAAAGAGCCTATCTCCATGGAAACACCGATTGGTGACGATGACGACAGCCACTTGGGCGACTTCATCGAAGACAGCGTCAACACAGCGCCTATCGAAGCTGCGATGCAAGCCGGTTTGCGCGATGTGGTCAAAGACATCTTGGACGGCCTCACCCCACGCGAAGCCAAAGTGCTGCGCATGCGTTTTGGTATCGAAATGACCAGCGACCATACTTTGGAAGAGGTCGGCAAGCAATTCGACGTCACGCGCGAGCGCATCCGTCAGATTGAAGCCAAGGCTCTGCGTAAATTGAAGCACCCCAGCCGCAGCGACAAGTTGCGCAGCTTTATTGACACGATCTAACTAGATCTATCCAGCAACAAAAAAACCCCGCAGGTGTAAAACTTGCGGGGTTTTTCTTTTGAGCGGCACGGAAAAGTAAAAACTATTTAACTGCTTATTTATCTTTTACTATTCACGAAAAGTAAAAAGGTTTAGAACTCCTCAGTATCGACCTCAATCGTGCTCTGCGCGTTATAGCGTGGGCCTTTAACCGTGTGCTGATTTACTAGAGCATCTACCTCTTGCATCTGATGGGCAGATAAGTGCAAATCCAACGATTGCATATTTTCTTGCAAATGCGCGATGTTCTGCGTACCCGGGATTGGAATCAGCGTGCTGTCTTTCTGAAGCAACCAAGCAAGCGCCAATTGCGCGGGGGTGCAACCCACTTTGGCCGCATAGGCTTGGTAGGCTTTACGCAAAGGCAAGTTCGCAGCATAGGTCTCTAGCGCAAAACGCGGCATGGTGCGGCGAATATCTTTTTCTGCAAATTGGTCAATCGCCAAATCTCCAGCACATAAAAAACCTCTTGCAACGGGGCTAAATGCCACAAACGTCACACCCAATTCTTTGCAGGCTTGCAGCACTGCAATCTCAGGATTACGCGTCCACAAAGAATATTCGGTTTGCAAGGCCGTGATGGGATGCACTGCATGTGCTTTGCGCAAAGTGCTTGCAGAGACCTCGCTCAAACCTAAAGTTCTGACTTTGCCCGCGCGCACTAAATCGCTCATGGCACCCACGCTCTCTTCAATCGGAACTTTCTTGTCCCAGCGGTGTAGGTAATACAAGTCAATCACATCGGTGCCTAATCGGTTCAAACTGTCTTCACAATTTTTGCGAATGGTCTCGGGCCTGCCGTCGATCACACGTTTGACACCGTCGGAGAACTCCACGCCGGCCATACCGCCTTTACTACAAAGCGTAATTTTTTGACGATGCACTTTTAAAGTTTTGCCCACTAATTTTTCATTGGCCCCAAAACCATAAATCGCCGCTGTATCAAACAGCGTGACACCAATATCTAAGGCTTTGTGGATCAATGCCTCACCCACTTCAGCAGTTGGAGGCGTGCCATAGGCATGGCTCAAATTCATACATCCCAAACCAATGGCAGAAACAGTGAATGGACCGAGTTGACGCTGTTGCATAAAAGTTAAGCCTTGTGTTGACGTGTCCAAGATGGAAGTGGAGCAGATCTGTGCAGCACATCATTGTGCAACCAAGTCGCACTTTTTTTCGCACGCTCTGCGACGGTGCCCAATGGTAATTGCTGGTAATCGTCGTTGAACACTTCAAAACTGTAGTCACCGCGATAACCAATACGGTCTAAGCGCATCACCAAATCGGCCAAGTCTTCGCTGTGAACGCCTTCGCCTGGAAACACGCGGAAGGTTCGTGCCGTCGTCATGCGGTCTTCAAAGGTAGGTGTCTCGTTCCACATGAAGTCTGACAACTGTACGAGAAAGATTTTTTCTGGATCTAAATCTTCAATGGCGTCCAAAGGTGTTTTGGCCGCAAAGATATGGAATGAATCTAAGCCAATGCCTAAATTAGGACAGTCTGCACGGCACACCACATCCCAAGAGGTTGTGAACTCATTGACTGTTCTGCCCCAAGACAATCCCTCATAGGCGACCTTGATACCAAGTGGCAAAGCCAACATGGCCAGTTTTCTCAAATCTTTGGCGATGTGGTCTAAATCGTCCGTAGCGTGTCGCGATGTGGATGAGCACACCAACAACACTTTGCTACCCGTTGCGGCACACATCTCCAGCATCGATTTTGCAATGTCTATTTTGTAACCATGCAAATGGCCTGAGAGCCCTTCAAAATCTCGCAACACCTGAAAGCCTGTGGGTCTCAAGCCGCTGGCCTGTATGACCTTCACAGCCTCAGGCACGCCCCCAGGATGCCCCACCAAATCGCGCGCCATCAACATCACTTGCGAAAAACCAGCTTGCTTCATGGCTGATAGCTTGGCGTCTAGAGAGCCCGCCATCGTGATCGTGTCCATGCCAAAGCCATCGAGCAAATTCATCGCGGCCCCTTACGCAGAAGATTTGGTTTGATGAACCAATTCAAAAGAGACAGAACCTAACATGCTGCGTGTCAGAGCGCCTCTGTCTTCTGGGTGCAGTTGGCTTGACTCTACGAATTCAACACCTTGGGTTTTTAGCACTTTGACTGCCGCACCCACATCTGCCACCCCTAAGCCAATGCGTTGCAAGGACTCAGGCGATTCGTCGCCATCCATCCAAGGTTCGGGCTCAATGAGTTGCCATAAAAATTGGCCACATGGGCTTTTCATCAACTTACCCTTGGGCAAAATACCAAAGCGTTGGTCATCTGGAATAAATGCGAAGTCGAAAATATTTTCAAAATACGCCAACCAATCTGCACTGCGTCCCGCACCGATGTACTGCACCACGCCAAAGTAAGACATATCCGCAATCGCCTTTGGATGCTGGTCAACAGTGGGAATAGGTTTGAAGTCGATGTCGTAAATAGAGAATTCTTTCCAACGGTCGACAAAATAAAACCGCGTACTACCAGGTCCATGAATCGCAGGAATATGCAACTCCATCGCTTGCGCATGACTCGGCACCGTCCATGCGCCTAGCTCTATGCAACGCGTATGCGCCTTCAAAGCATCCTGCACACGGAATGCCACGGCAGAAATTACCGGTTCGCCATCGGCGGCACCGCTCATGCGTGCATCTTCTGGGTTGGCATTGACCACCAAATTCATGCCACCTTGACGGTACAGAGTCACCTCACGAGAACGGTGACGCGCCACAGGTTTAAAACCCATATTCTCTAAAACTTGCCCCAACGCTTGTGGATGTGACGTGGTGTATTCGATAAACTCAATCCCGTCAATACCTAAACGGTTAGGTGTTTCAGGAACTGCTTCTCTATGAAGTGGATTGGCGGGCATCTTTGACTCCTAACAACAACTGGTGTGCGGAAATAGACCAAACTGACAGATTCATCCGAGTTGTGCCACTTTGCGCAAAGTCTCTGCGGTCGTCGTAGCAAAACCGAAATATTCCAAATAAGCAGGGATTTGCTCAAACAACATATCTGAGCCTACTTGCACGCGACAACCGCGATCTTGTGCCGCTTTCAGAAATGCTGTGATTTCTGTGCGCATCACCACTTCACCGACAAAAGTATCAGGCGAAATACGCGAAACGTCCATAGGTAGTAGGTCGCCTTCATTCATGCCCATGGGCGTAGCGTTAACGACCAAGTCATGATTAGCGGGGTCGTTCGATCCGTAACGCACTTCAATCGCTGGGTAGTGTTGCTTTAAGCGATCTCCCAATGCATGGGCAGATGCAGAATTGACATCAAACAAAGAAATCGCGGCGATGCCAGTGGCTGCAAGCGAAGCGGCAATCGCACTGCCTACACCGCCACTGCCCACCACCAAAACACGTTTACCCTTGAGATCAAAACCTTTACGCAGCACACCGCGCACAAAACCTGCGCCATCGAACATATCGCCTACCAAGCGTCCATCGCTGGTACGTTTCACGGCATTACACGCACCCGCTACTTTCACTGTCGCGGTCACTTCGTCTAACAACGACACTGTTGTGACCTTGTGCGGCATGGTGATCAATGCACCACGGATATTGGTCAGGTTAAACACTGCCTTTAAAAACGCAGGGTAATGCTCAGTTTGGCAACCCATAGGTACGACCAAGGCATTGATACCAGCCTGTTCGAAATACGGGTTGTAAATTAACGGAGACTTGAATGCGTGTGTCGGATACCCAATGTGTGCGATCAGTTCAGTATTGCCATTGACTGTCATGTTTTACTTGGCACCCTTTACTGCAGAGACAGCCGCACGCAAAGCCAATAGGTAGCTGTCTGCACCAAATCCACAAATTTGACCTTTGACAATTTCAGCAAAAACAGACTTGTGACGGAATTCTTCGCGCGCATGGATATTGGACATGTGGAGCTCAACAATCGGGCACGTCAAAATTGCCAGTGCATCACGAATGCCGTAACTGTAATGCGTCCATGCACCGGCGTTAATTAACACGGCATCTACACCATCCAAGAAACCTTTGTGGATGCGCTCGCACATCGCACCTTCTTGGTTGGTTTGGAAGCAGTCCACAGTGGCGCCAAGTTCTTTACCCAATTTTTGGAGGCTAGCGTTAATTTCATCTAAGGTAATCGTGCCGTATTGGGCAGGGTCACGTTTACCAAACATGTCGTGGTTAATTCCATGGAGCATCAGAATTTTCATAAATACAAGCCTTTAAAAGTCAGAAAAGGGGGTGGCTGCGTTCAAAACCCCGACATGTGTCATTTTGGGGCATGGTTGTCCTCTGATCAGCAAACCCTTACACCTTAACGCTAGCACCCAAAAATAAACGATCCATTTCAGGGTCAGCCAAGATCTCGGCTGCAGACTGGTGTAAGACCAAGCGGCCGGACTCCAAAGCAATCGCATCATCTGAATACTTCAAAGCGCTCTTGACGTTTTGCTCCACCATCAACACGGTCGTGCCTTGGTCAGACAGTTTTCTCAACAGCTTAAAAACGTCTTGTACGACTATCGGTGACAAACCAATAGAAGGCTCGTCGATCAGCAAAACCTTGGGACGCAACAACAGCGCACGGCCAATTTCCAGCTGCTTTTGTTCTCCGCCAGACAACGAGGAAGCCGCGGAGTTCATACGCTCTTTCACACGCGGAAAAAACTCCAATACTTCAGGAATACGCTCGTGCGTTGTCTTCATGCCAATGGTGATTCCACCGAGCTCTAGGTTTTCATAAACAGAAAGTTGGCCAAACAAATTACGTCCTTGTGGCACAAAGGCAATGCCTTTTGCTAGCAAATCTTTTTGGCTTGACCCAGTAATCTCTTCGCCGTTCAAGTACACGTGACCTTGTTTGGGCGTGAGTAAACCAAACAAAGTTTTGAGAACGGTCGACTTACCAGCCCCATTGGGTCCTATCAACAAAGTGATCGAACCGGTTGGCACGCTGAACGACAGGTCGTTGAGGATCATGAAATCCTTGTAACCCGCGACTACATCTTTGAATTCAATGCATGGAGTGGTCATGTCAATTTCCTAAATAGGCGTCGAGCACTTGTTTATTCGCTCGAATTTCAGCGGGTGTGCCAATGGCAAGTACTTCGCCCTCCACCATCACCATGATGCGATGGCATAGCGCCATCACAAAGTCCATGTTGTGCTCGATCACTACAAAACTGCCTTTGCGAGTTTGATTGAGTTCTTTCAACAACTTAGAAATTCCACCGACCAATGCAGGGTTCACACCTGCACAGGGTTCATCTAGCAAAACCAAATCGGGATCGCTCATAAAGGCCATGGCAATATCAACCAACTTTTGTTGTCCGTAACTCAGTTCACCAGCTTTTTTATCTGCTACGTGGCTGATATGGAATTGCTCGATCAATGCGTCCGCCTTATCACCCAAACCTGAGTCACCTGGTGCAAACATACGACTGAACAAACTGCCTTGGTGCTCTTGGGCGGCAACGATCAAGTTGTCGCGCACCGTCATCTTGCCAAACACTTGTAATGACTGAAAGGTTCGACCCACACCCAAACGATTAAGTTCTAGCGGCCCTAAGGTGGTGACGTTTTGCCCATTGAGTTCAATCTTTCCTTCGTCTGGCGTGATCTGTCCCAACATACTGTTGAACAAAGTCGTTTTGCCAGAACCATTGGGGCCGATGACCCCAAAGATTTCACCAGGACGTACTTCAAACGATACGCCACCAACAGCTTGAATTGCACCATAGGCCTTTTTCAAGCCGGTTACCTTCAACACGGGGGGGGTATGGGTCGCACTCATGCTTTCGCCCCTAGTGTTGCTTGTTGCTTGCCAGATGATGCACGTAAGGCAGATGCTTCACGCGACTGGCGCTTGGCGCGTATACGATCTGGAATACTCAATAAGCCATCGGGTAACCAAATCATCAACACTACAACAGCACTTCCAAATACAAACAAATACCAAGCCTGCGCAAAACGCAACCATTCGGGCAAGATCACACCCACTGCAGCACCAAGCATGGGTCCGAAGAAGTAGCCAGGACCACCAACCACCACCATGAGGTACATCATGATCGAAGCTTCCACATTGAAAGGAGCTGGATCGATGAACTGCACCAACGATGCAAACAAGGCTCCTGCAACTCCTGCATAGGCTGCACCAATCGCAAAACTCAACAAGGTGTAATTGCGGATATCAACGCCCAAGCTTTCGGCGCGAATTGGGTTGTCACGCAAAGCGGTAAACGCCTTGCCCCAAGGGGAACGCAATAGTCCTAGCAACAAGACCGCCAATAAAAGCGCAATACCCAACACCAAATAGTAATAAGCCAGATTGCCATCAAAGCTGACGCCAAAGGCTTCTGGACGCGCAATATTGTTGATACCAAAAGTACCGCCCGTCAACCACTCTTCATTGCGCATCACCAACCAGATGGCTGTGTTGAAACCCAAAGTGGCAAACGCCAAATAAATAGTTTGTACGCGCAAGGCCGGAAAGCCCAAAGCCAGGCCCACTAGAAAACAACCCAAGGCGGCCATAGGCAACCCCAGCCAAAAACTTAAACCCGCCTTGAGCATGATGGCGACGGTGTAAGCCCCGATTCCAAAGAACGCGGCATGGCCTAATGACTTTTGGCCAGCATAGCCCACGGTCAAGTTCAGACCCATGGCAGCGATGACATAAATCAGCCAATAGGTGAATAAATAGATGCCATGGTTTTTCAATACCGTGGGTATAAAAACCAAGGCCAGTAAACCCAACAGGATGGATAGCAACGCGAGTTTTCTCATACCTTGCGCTCCACTTTTTTGCCTAGCAAACCTTGTGGTTTAAACAAGATCACCACCATAAAAATAATCAAAGCCACTGCATCTTTATAGGCTGGTGAAATATAGGCAGCCGCCAAGTTTTCACATACACCCACAATCAATCCACCCAACAAGGCGCCGCGTGAATTGTTAAACCCCCCAATGATGGCTGCAAAAAAAGCTTTGGTTCCGAGCGATGCGCCCATATCGAACTTAGCCAAATAAGTGGGCGTCACCAAAATAGCGGCCGCAGCAGCTAACAATGCGTTAATCGCAAAGGTGTAAAAAATCATGCGTGGCACATTAATGCCCAGCACCGAAGCACTTTCGGTGTTTTGCGCAACTGCTTGCATCGCACGGCCAGTCACAGTCTTAGCCAAAAATGCTTGCGTCACAAGTACCAGTGCCATCGCAAAGACAAAAGTGCCGACATCGCTTCCAGACACTACTACGCCAGCAACGTTATAAATTTCATCAGGAAACAAATTGGGAAACGGTTGTGGCTCCGCGCTAAAACCAGCGCGAACCCCATTACGCATGGCAATCGACAAGCCGATAGTCGCTACAACGATCGGCATCATGCCGTATTTAAACAAAGGGTCGACCAAGCCACGCTTGAACAACCAACCCAAAACCAAGACCGACAAAAAACAACTCACGCAAAAGCTCACTAACAAAGGCATGCCTGCCAGCAAACATCCAATCATCATGAATGCAGGCAACATGACAAATTCACCTTGGGCGAAGTTAATCGTCCCCGAGGCTTGCCAGAGCAATGTAAAACCCAAGGCGGCTAGTGCGTAAATACTTCCAGTGGCTAGGCCACTAAAAAAGAGTTGTAGAAAATCGGTCATGGAATGGGTTTACTTTTTAGACAGGGCAGGCAAGGTTGCCACGACAAATTGGCGCCCGTTTTTCACCTCGACCAAGAAGCTCTCACGGTCTAAGTCGCCTTTTTCATCAAAAGACACATCCATGATCACGCCAGGATGTTTCTTAGCGCTTATTTGAATGCCGCGGAGCGCGTCCGCGACTGCTTTGCGATCGATCTTTCCGGCTTTTTCAATTGCGGCCTTCAACACATAAACGCCGGTATAACCCTTGATCCCGTTATGGTCTGAAATGCTTCCATAAGCTTGGTAATACTTGGCTTTGAATTTCAACATTTCAGGAATGGGAGCGTCCACCGTCAATCCCACGTGGGCCACAGCACCATTGGCAGCATCACCCGCCAACTCAATCACTTTTTGACCAGTTAGCGTGGTCTCACCAATCACTGGCTTGGTCCAACCTTGCTTTTTCAACTCACGCAATAGGCGAGCTGACTCTTCTTCGTTGGTGTAAGCAAAGATCGCATCGGCATTACTTTGCTTGGCTTTCAAAACGGCAGCCGAGAAATCCACCTGACCCGCGTCGGTGGAAATATCCGCGACGATTTGCGTAGGACCTCCCGCCAACAATTTGGTCAGGGTGTCACGACCACCTTTACCGAAATCGTTGTTCACATAAATAACGGCCAAAGTCTTGGCTTTGGTGTTGATGTATTTGGCCAATTTGGGAAACGAGGTGCTCTGGCCAAATGCCGTGCGAAACACATAGGGGTTGCCCTGCTGGGTAATGGCTGCAGCTTCACCGCCCGTGAAGTTAGGCACTTCACCACGCTTACTCTCTGCCATAGAGACCATGATGGAGCCTGAATACACAGGACCAAAAATAGCCAGTACGCCATCGTCCACGGCTTTTTGTGTCAAACCTTTAGCCACACCAGGGTTGGTTTGGGTGTCCACGGTGGTGCTTTCGATCTTTTTGCCCAAGATACCGCCCGCTTCATTGATCTCTTTGATCGCTAACTCCACACCGTTTTTAAACAATGTGCCAGCGGTAGTGCCAGGGCCAGAGAGTTCAACGATGTTGGCAATCTTGATAGTTTGCTGGGCCTGCGCTAAACCAGCAAATGCCAACACGGTTGCTGCTGCAGCCATTTTTAATGTAGAACGTTTATTCACTTGTAGTCTCCTAAAAGAGGGGGATAGAAATTGAGTCTTTAAAAGCACTCGGGGTTGAAAATGCAACAGCTTCAAGCTCCAAAGAACTAAACCTGTTGAATTTAAAGGGAAAGTTCGAAAAATTGCGGGGGAAAAATCCCAATTGCGCGATAAACGAACGTTTATGTGCGATCATCGCACTCATCTCGGGTTTTCCCTTGTTAGCGCTATGAACACCACTACCACGCAATCGACTGGCATGGACAAAAAAGACTGGATCGCTGGACTCGACAAAGGTTTGGCTATCTTGCAAACCTTTGATGAACACAATCCGCGACTGACAGCGACCCAAGCTGGACAACGCTGCGGTCTGACGCGCACCGCGGCCCGTCGTTATTTGCTGACCCTGTTGCATTTGGGTTATGTGATGACCGACGGCAAATTGTTTTGGCTCACACCCAAGGTGATGCGTTTGGGCCAGTCGTATCTGGAGTCGGCGCGTTTGCCACGCATCGTGCAACCTTCGCTGCAACGCTTGGCGATGGGAACACAAGAAATTTCTTTTGTGGCGGTGTTGGATGGTTACGACTTGGTCTATATCGCGCGCAATGGACAAAACCGAAGCATGAACACCAGTTTTGCTTTGGGAGCGCGCGTGCCTTGTCACCTCACCTCGGCGGGCGTGTTGTTGTTGGCTTTGCTGGGAGAAAAAGAGGTCGATGAATGGCTGGCCAATAACGAGCTCAAAGCCTTTACCTCGCACACCATCACGGACCCCAAGCGCATGCGGGTGGAGTTGGCCCGTATTCGCAGCCAAGACTGGGCGTTGTCCGAGCAACAACTTGACCTTGCTTACCGGGGCGTAGCCGTACCACTGCGCGACCACAAAGGCAACGTCCAAGGAGCGCTCACTGTGAGCATGCCTATTCAATTTGAAACCTCCAAAGAGGCAGTCAATCGTGTGTTACCTGTTTTGCGTGAAGTCGCGCAAAGTTTGCGACCGTTGATTTGAGCCATAGTCTGTAACTTACTTCAGAGGCGATACCGCTGTTGGCATTGCAATGGTGGAGACCATTTGTGTCGTCAAGTGCGAGGGGCCTCCCTTGGGTGGCCAAATGCCTTGCGCGACTGCATCCGCACGCGCTTTCGATCGTGCGTCTAATGAGGGGTAGGCCCAAATATTGGTGAAACGCAGTGGACCATCCAAAGCCACCATAGCAATGACGCAAGGCGACAATTTTTCACGCGCAGGCACCGCCTGCTCCCATAAATCAATAGTGGGTTGCACACCACCAGGTTTGATACCGTAAGTACGGATTTCATACACGGGTCCCTGAATACCGCTCTCAGCGCTGGGCCGTACAGGTTTAAACCAAGGGAATGCTTGGTAGCTGTGTTGTTCCAAATTTTGAAATATTTCGCCACAACCAAATGGACTGGCGTTTTGCTGGGTGCGTTGGCGCTCCGCTTGCATAGTCGCTAAATCATCGAAGCCGCGCAGGACGATCATCTGGTTGAGAACACCAATGTCGGTAAACCAGCATCCCAGCAATTCGCCTTGGCCTTGCCTCGCAAATGTTTGTACGCTCGTAGCCGCTTGCGATGCACTGCCAAAGGGCAAGGTCATGGTGGCGAGTTCGTAATACATTGAAGAAGTCCTTTTAAAAATGGGATGTTCTGTGAAAGCAAATGCAGGAGACACACGGGCCGCATGGTGCGCAGCTAAATAACCAAAAGTCATCGCGGGGCCCAGCGTGATGCCGCCGCTTGGGTAGTTGCCCCCCATGACACTGGAGAGGTCGTTGCCACCGGCGTACAAACCCTCAATAGCTTCGCCTTGCGCATTGAGAACTTGGGCGTGTTCGTTACAACGCAAGCCCGCAAAAGTTCCCAAGCTCCCCGCGACCACGCGCACGGCATAAAAAGGGCCGTCCTGTAGCGGGGCCATGCAAGGATTGCGGCCTGTGTGGCCGGCATCTCCTTGCATGCGGTTGTATGCCGTTTGGCCTTTGGCAAACTCACCGTCGTAGCCAATGTCGGCCATGGCGTTGTAGCGGGCAACTGTCACTTTCAAATTGCCTGCATCGATACCGCATTTTTCTGCCAGTTCGGACAGCGTTTGGCCTCGTACTAAATATTCTTTAGCCAACATCGGTTGCAACGGCGCGGGCGCAGGTTTGACCGCACCCAGGCCCCAGCGACGGATAAACCGGTGGTCCACGACCAGCCAGGCTTGAATGCACTCGCCTGCAGGCAAAGCTTGCAACAAACCTTGCATGAAATCATGGTACGAATCGGCTTCATTAACAAAGCGCTTACCAAAGCGTGTGACCGCGATTAAGCCGGGCTTGCCACGTTCGATCAAATGTGAAAAGTGCGTCATGCTGCCATCAGGCTGCGGCACCAAAGAGACGGGAGCCATGGCTGATGCGTGCTTCAATTCTGTAGCGACGACTGCACCTAACGATTCCCCCATTCGCATACCGTCGCCGGTATTACCTCTAGAAGCAGCTGAAAAATGCTGTGTGCCAGTGGGGTCATGCGGCAGAAGTTGTCGCTTGCGTTGTGCATCATGCGGAAACCCGCCTGTGGCCAGCATCACCCCACATCTGGCGTGAATTTTGATTTCAGAGTTCTCTTGCAACACCACGGCGCCCGTAACTTTTGTTTTGCCATTCGCCATGAGTTCAGATATCAAACGTTGAGCGGGGCAGCTCACGCGTATTTCTACCCCTAGGTCAGATGCCGACTTTGCCAAGGCCGCCACCAAAGCATTTCCATTTACCAAATACAGGCCTCGGCCATGGAACAACAGATCGAAAAGATGGCGTACAACCCGCTTGGCCACATAAAAGAAGGACTCCCAAGCGCTGGTGGCATTGAAAAAGTGTCTGATATCTGCGCCAGATGCAATACCCATTCCTAAGAAGGTGGTTTCTTTCAAAGGAGGTTTGAGTTGCTGGATTTTTTGCTCCAGCAAACGTCCATCAAAAGGCGCCGCACAGACTGAGCGCCCTCCCAAAGCAGCATCAGCAGTTCGCCCATGAAAGTCAGGAATGCCATTGCCATCGATGAATTGCAAAGCGGTGTGTTCTTGAAAAAACCGCACCATGCGTGGACCATGCGTGAGGAATGCACGCACGCGTTTTTCGTCAAACTGCTCACCCAATTCATGGCGCAAGTAGGACAGCGGTTTTTCGATGGGTTCGGCAATGCCCGCTTTGAGCGCTAAAGGATTTCTCGGAATCCACATCCAACCACCAGACCATGCTGTGGTCCCGCCAAAGTGAGTGTCTTTTTCGACCACGATGACCTTCAACCCCAGCTTTGCTGCGGTCACAGCCGTAGAAAGTGCGCCCGCACCTGAGCCCACTACTAGCAGGTCGCAATCCCATGGCTGAGAACGTGGGTCATTTGCATTCTTTGATGGCAAAGTCAATTTATCTCCCGCATGTGGAGTTAACGCGTTGTCAATTAGTGAGTGAGCTCGCACCGCCATAGTAGAAAAGCTTAGGCGGCGTAGATAGGCTGTAAGCGCACCTTGGATGCACCCTTGGCCAACATTGGTGAGGCACCACTGGCGGCGGCTAATTGGGCCGCACAGGACAATAACTCTGGGGCGATCGCCAACATCCGTTCACGGGTCAGTCTGGCGGAGGGTCCCGCCACGCTAATAGTTCCCATCGGCAATTGCTCCGCCAATCCAACTGGCGCCGCCATGGCATTCAAACCAGGCGTGTATGTTTCCTCCGTGAGGCTAAATCCTTTTTTGCGGGCCTCTTGCAAGGCCTCGAGAAACTCCGTCAAACTTTTGGGCGCATTGGGCCCGAAGTCTTTTGGGAGCCCCAAGCCTTGTTGTGAAACCAAGGCCACTGCATCGTCGTCTGTCATGGTGGACAACCAAGCTAAGCCAGAAGACGAGCAACTCAATCGTGCAATTGACCCCATGTCGGGGTCGTAGCGCAAGCCTTGTCTTGCGCCTTGGGCGCGTGCCACCCATATCAAGCGATCGCCATCCACTACAGACAAACGAACCAACTCCCCAGTTTGCTCAGCAAGGCGATCGAGTAAGGGCTGGGCGATGTCGATCACGCCTGTTTTACTCAAAAAGCTCAAACCTAATGAAACCAGCTTGGTTGTCAACACATATTCGCCCAAATCACGGCTTTGGCGCACATAGCCAAAGCGCATCAGATCAGCCAGCAAGCGATGCGCCGCACTTTTGGGCATGTTGAGACGCTCCGCCAAAACAGCTAACTCAACACCTTGGCCTTCTTGGGACAAGAGTTCCAAAATACCCAAAGTTCGCTCGAGAAGACCGCTCATGGTGTTAATAGATTGTGCATATAGGGCTGCACTTTACCACAAAATATGAATTGTGTTCAATAATGGAACATCGTTCTATTTTTGTTAAACTCTTTGCATTGTCTAAAACAAACTAGCAAACATGCTTGAAAACTTTAGCGGGGCGACCCGCGTTCACATCATCGTCGGCGACCCGATCGCCCAAGTGAAATCACCTTTTGGCATGACCCAGGCATTTGAGCAACATGGCAAAGACGCTATTTGCATTCCTGCCCAAGTGCCAACTCAAGATCTCAAGCAATGGTTTGAAGGTGTTTCATTGGCGCGTAATGTTGACGGCATCATCATCACCGTGCCGCATAAGTTTGACTGTCACGCCTTCTGCGCCACTAGGTCACCCCGGGCAGAGTTTGTGGCCGCGGTCAATACTATTCGTCGCAATGCAAATGGAAGCTGGCATGGCGATATGTTTGACGGACTAGGCTATGTCAAAGCCATTGAATCCAAGGGATTCGCGCTAAAAGGGAAAAAAGCTTTGCTAGTGGGTGCAGGTGGCGCCGGTTCTGCCATTGCACACAGCTTGGTTTTAGCAGGCGTCCAAGAGCTCGCCATTCATGACGGAAATACCGGCCGACGCGAGTTCCTCATTGCACGACTCAATAGCCTCAAACTTGCGCATATCTATGCCGGCAGCGCGAACCCAACTGGTTTTGACCTCGCAATCAACGCCACTCCCATGGGTATGCAAGGGAAAGATCCAAGCCCAATCGACTTAGACACCATCACGCCAAACATGTTCATCGGCTGTGTGATTACTGCTCCTGCCATAACGCCGCTGATTGCCGCTGCCCGCGCGAAAGGCTGCAAAACCACTTCGGGCGCAGAGATGTTTGAACAAGTCCGTGAACTCATGGTGCAGTTTTTATTAGAGGTCTGATACAGATAATTTTCATATGACCAAAACACTCCTGCCGCTTACCCAATCCATCGATACCCGCCTCTCTCAAATTGAAGACCAAGAAGCTTTCGACCTAGTCGTCATTGGTTCTGGCGGCGCTGGTTTTTCAGCCGCCCTGAATGCGACGATTGATGGCGCACGCGTTCTTTTGGTTGAGCGTATGGCCCATGTGGGAGGTACGACCGCCCTCTCGGCTTCCACCAGTTGGGTTCCAGGAACCAAGCGTGGTCTTGCGGTGAATCCTGAGGATACGCCCGAGCGCGTAGCAACCTTTCTCAATAACGCGGTGGGTGATCGATCAGACCCCAAACTCAGACAAGTTTTTATTGACAACGGACCACTGGCCATCGCCAAGCTCGAAGACCACACAGCTTTGCAGTTTCAAGTACGCCCTTTGCATCCAGACTATCTATCGGAACTGGAAGGCTCCGTTCTCAAAGGTCGCGCCATTGAGCCACAGCCTTTCGACGGCAAATTGCTAGGCCCCAATCTCCCTTTGGTGCTCAACCCCATCCCTGAATTCACCGTGCTCGGTGGAATGATGGTCGACCGCGATGACATCTTTCACCTAATGCGCTTAACCGAGACGTGGCAATCATTTAGCTATAGCGTGCGGATCATCGTTCGCCATTTTCTTGACAAACTGCTGCATCCGCGGAGCACCCGCTTGGTCATGGGTAATGCCATGATTGCGCGTATGCTGTATAGCTATATCGAGCGCAAAGGCTTGCTGGTAACGCAGACAGAAGTCACGCAACTGATACAAAACGGCAACGCCATTGAAGGTGTGGTGTTGCAACAGCCATTACCAAATGGCGAAAAAACGCAACGTACGATCCACAGTCGGGGTGGAGTCGTTATGGCAAGTGGAGGATTCAATCGCCACCCTACTCGCCGTGCAGCCATGCTGCCAAGATCCAACGCGTCTTGGTGTCCAGTGGGCCACGGTAACTCAGGAAGCGCTCAGGATTTGGCACTCAAAGCCGGAGGCCAGCTGGGGACTGGTGGTCTGAGCCATGCGTTTTGGGCACCCGTTTCGATTCGTCGGCGCGCCGATGGAACGACTGCTGCCTTTCCGCACTTTGTGATGGACCGCGGCAAGCCCGGCATGATCGCCGTCGACGGCCAAGGTTTGCGCTATCTGAACGAGTCCACTTCGTACCATTTGTTTGCTCTGGCCATGCAAACACACGACCGAAATGTCCCCAGCGTGCCAACTTGGTTGGTATGCGATGCAAGCGCACTCAAACGCTATGGCCTTGGCATGATTCGCCCAGGTGGAAAAGGATTGAAACCTTTTCTTACAGACGG